>NZ_JAYFEQ010000212.1:0-29116 GCF_055795085.1 Phormidium sp. CCY1219
AGCCTGGGAACGAGTTATCAGGGTGGAGGCGGAGCCTCGGGAGGGCCGTTCCCAGGCATGAGCCTGGGAACGAGTTAGCCTGGGAACGAGTTAGACGAGTTAGACGAGTTAGCCTGGGAACAAGTTATAAACAGCAACCCTCCTTCAGCATTGTGCCCCCAGGCAAGTCCCCTTGGAGTTTGGCAATCCCAACCTGCAAAAGTTGCAGATAACAGTAGAACAATTTGCATTTCACCGGGTGCCCCGCGATCGCCCCCGCAGATGGGAGGCCCCCAGCCGGAAAATATTGTAAATTCGCAATAAATCAGTCATTGATAAGTAATTGCAGGTTAGCTATAAATAAAGCCATATAGCCAACAAGTAATTGAAAAAAGTCGGTGGGGAGGCGTTCGATGGGCGGCGGGCGGGGCGATAAGTATAAGTGCCCGATCGCCAGAGCAAGGCCCCTCAAGCAAAACCGATGCATTAGAAACAAATTTTGGGGGCTTCGTTGCCTCCCCGGAAATGGAGCGCTTCATCCAGAGGGTGCCCCGAGGAAAATGGCTCTGGTTGCGATTCGTGCTTGACAACATATACTATAGTCGAGTAAGATGAGCGATCGATGGTGACAAGAGAAGCGAAAAGTTTCGATTGCTGGGTTCCATACATCTACTCAGTCAGCAGGGTGAGGCATGCCTCGGACCCTCAACTTGTCACATTGCTATCCGTAAAAATAATAATTAGCCAAAAACGCAGACAATGGTAACGCTTACACCACAACAATCTCAGAGTGCAACTTCCCCGGATCGACCGGAAGTCCACAAAACCGTACATTACCAAATCGCGATCGTTGGTGGCGGGGCGGCGGGAATTACCACCGCTTCATGGCTTCTGGAAAAAGCGCGATCGCTCGATATTGCGATTATCGAACCCTCGCAAAAACACTATTACCAACCCGGTTGGACCTTAACCGGTGGCGGCGTTTTTCAGATTCAAGATACAGTCAAACCGCAAAAAGAAGTGCTTCCCAAGGAGGTGACTTGGGTTGCGGAACGGGCGATAAAACTAGACCCGGAGAACAACGCCCTATTTACCACCGGCGGTCTCAAAGTTGAGTATGATTGCTTAATTGTCTGTCCGGGAATTCAAATTGACTGGCATTTAATCAAAGGTCTCAAAGAAGCGATCGGCTCCAATGGCGTCACCAGCAACTACTCGCCTAAATACGCCCCCTACACCTGGGAATTGATTCGCAATTTTCAAGGGGGAAATGCCCTATTTACCTTTCCCAATACCCCAATTAAATGCGGCGGTGCCCCCCAGAAAATCATGTACATGGCGGACGACTTTTTCCGCAGCAAATACGGGGTACGTCAGCGCTCTAATGTCATGTTCTTAACCCCAAAAACTAGGATGTTTTCGGTACCAGAGTATTCGGCAATTTTAGAAAATGTGGTGCAAGAGCGCGACATTGACGTGAAATTCGGCCACAACCTGAAAGAAATTAAAGCCGACACCAAAGAGGCGGTTTTTGATGTCCTACAAGATGATGCGATCGTGGGAGAGGTCAGCATCCACTACGACATGATTCACGTCGCCCCGCCCCAAAGTGCTCCGGATTTTATCAAAGAAAGTCCCCTCGCCGTTCCCAACAACCCCGGCGGTTGGGTGGATGTGAATAAGGATACGTTACAGCATAATCGCTATCCCAACGTGTTTGGAATTGGGGATGCTTCCTCTCTCCCCACCTCTAAAACCGCCGCCGCAGTTCGCAAGCAAGCGCCGGTAGTTGCGGAAAATTTACTCAACTTTTTGGGTTCCCAACCCTTGAGCGCCCATTATGATGGCTACACCTGCTGTCCTTTAATTACCGGCTATGACAAAACGGTGATGGCAGAATTTGACGGTTATAATGCCCGCCCCACGTCTAGTTTCCCCCTCAATCCAGCGAAAGAACGCTGGGTAATGTGGGTGATGAAAAAGCATGTTTTGCCGTGGGTTTATTGGAACCGCATGTTAAAAGGGGCAGCATTTGAAGGCGATTACATTAAGCCCCTACAGTGGCGGCAAAAATAACATTTTTAATCGGTCTCGATTGCGCTGTCGGGTGGGCAATGCCCACCCAAAAACTGGATCCTTCCCCCCCTCGCCCCCCAGTATTTTTACTCACCAATCGGCATTTTTACTCAGAAACTCTGCCCGTAGGCTAGGTAGCCACTCGAAAAAAATTGTTATGAGCCGAAATCCTTTTATAACAAGGGTTTCGGCTCATTTTTATTCCGGAATTTCCCCGCAAAAAATTAAGAAATGTAAAAAAGATGATTTTTTTGGAAAACTATGATAATATAGCTACATGGCTATAAAGCCAATTAAGTAGCTCCACCAAACTCAACCAACATGAGGAGGTTTAAAAATGGGCAAATTGTATGAAGAGTTAGAACAAGACATTTTATTCCAGCATGGAATGAATGCCTGCCTCAATTGCGGGATTTGCACGGCGGTATGTCCCGCAGCGGAATTTAACGATTACTCGCCGAGAGAAGTGATGAACATCGTCTCGTCACAAGATGACGAACTCATCATTGAAGAACTGCTAAAATCCGACAAAATTTGGTATTGCGGGCAGTGTTTTTCCTGCAAAACAAGGTGTCCGCGAGGTAACAACACCGGGTCGGTTATTTTAGCCTTGCGTCGCCTGTCGGTTCGCCACGGATACTTTGCCGAATCGGAGAAAGGAAGGCAGCAATTGTTTGCCAAGCGCGTCTTTGGTAAAAACATGCTGGAAAGAGGCTACACCTTAGTCGCCGAAAACATCACCCCCGAACATTTTCCCGAACTGGGAGAAAACTGGGAATACTATTACGAGCACATGGCAGAAATGCGCGAATGGTGGGATGTGCCGATGGACAAAGAAAACAGTGCTGGTTCCCACCGGGTGATTCCCGAAAAAGACATGGATGAATTGCGGGCGATTTATAAAGCCACTGGTGCGATCGAGTTAATGGATGCTGTAGAAAAAGGCATGGAAAAGAAACTCGGCAGCAAAGAAGAAGTGGAAAAATTCTGGGAAAGCTGGGTAGAAACCGGCGATAGCAGAGAATACGAACTGGAAGAAAGCAAATAAATAAGGAGAAAAACAGATGAAAGTCGCAAGAGAAAATCGAGCCTGGGAAAAACACCAAAAACAGGTGCCTACCGTAGAGGACGAAGGCGGAAAATTGTGGGGGTGCTTCCGCAGTTGCTTCTTGCAAAGTGCCGCTCCTTATACCGAAGGGATTGCTTATAAAATCCTAAAAAACGATTTGGGCATGGATTTGCGCGAAGCCCCCGGACATACCTCCTGTGGTGCGATCGGATATCACGGCGATGTATCCAACATCGAGACGCAAATGGTGGTAGCGGCGAGAAACTTCTCCGTCGCCCATTACGAACAAGGTGTAGATAATCTTTTCTCCTTCTGCGTCACCTCATTCGCCAACTACACCGAAGTCATCAAACTGTGGGAAGAAGAACCCGAGTTGCGCGACTACACCGAAAAAACCTTAAAAGAAACCACGGGACGCGAATTCTGGATTCCTCACGTTTCCGGTGGACGGCCCTCGGTGGTTCACGCCTCCGATGTCTTCTTCGCCAATCGCCATAAATTGGCCGAAAAAGCCAAGTATAGCTTGAAAGGCGTCAAAGCGGTGGATCACGTCGGATGTCACTACGGCAAGATTTTCCCCGGGGAAGCAATGGGAGGCGTGGAGTTCCCGCAAGTATTAGTGGGCTTATTGGAAGCCTTCGGTGCGGAAATCGTGGATTATCCAGAACGGCGACACTGCTGCGGGATGGGTTTCCGGCAATGTGCCTTCCCAGAAAACCGCGACTATACCGCCAGTAGCGTGTACAAGAAACTCAAGAGCCTCAAAGAAGCGCACCCCGACTGCAACCTGATGCTCACCAACTGTCCCGGATGTACGGTATTTCTGGATGCCGAACAAGGGACGATTAAAGAGGTACTCGAAGAAGAGTTCAACGTGAGCATTCTGGACTACGCGCAACTCACCGGGTTATTGTTAGGATACGATCCGTTCAAAGACTGCGGCATGAATGCGAAAGTCGTCCCCGTCGAACCCTTGCTCGATAAAATCGGCATTCCCTATGACAAGTCCAAAACCGCCGAAGAAAGAAGACGACCCTTTTAAATATGACTTCTAGTCGGGCAAAAAATCCCCCTGCCTGCTTGCAAGGGGCAGGGGAACTCCCAGGAAAAAATAGACGGTAAATCTGCAATAAATTTCGTTCATTATTGCCACAATGGGAGTAAAATAAAAGAAACTTGCAAGGTTGAATTAACGCAGTTAACAGGTACAGAAAATGGGTAATAAAGTAGTAGTCATTGGTGGGGGCGTTGCTGGGATGTCTGCCGCCGGACGACTGAGAAACTTCGGCCATGAAGTGGTATTGATTGAAAAGCAATCCCAACTTGGCGGACATGTGAAGAACTGGTATAAAGTATTTCCCGACTTTACCGATGCGTCAGAAATCATCAGCAATCTGAAAGGAGAACTGAACGGTACTCGGGTCATCACCGACTGCACCGTAACGCGCATTGAAGGGTCGGCTCCTAACTTTACTGTCGTCACCTCCACCGGGGAAGAAATTCACGCGAATGCGATTTTAGTGGCCACCGGATTCCATCATTTTGATGCCTCGTTTAAAGAGGAGTATGGCTACGATTACTACGACAACACGATTACCTCGGTGGAACTCGATGCCATGCTCAAGCAACAAACCCTAAAAACGGCATCGGGCAAAACCCCGAAGAAAGTGGCGATGGTTCATTGTGTGGGGTCGCGAGACCAGCAGGTAAATAATAATTACTGCTCGCGGGTTTGCTGTACGAATGCAGTGAAAGTGGCGATCGAGATTAAAGAGCTGATTCCCGATTGCGAAATTTACTGCCTTTACATGGATATTCGGGTATTTGGTCGCGGTTACGAGGAACTGTATCGCACCTCCCAGGAGGAATATGGGGTGCAGTTTATCCGAGGTCGGCTTTCCGAGGCGAATGAGAAAAATGACGGCAGTTTGTTGTTGCGGGTAGAAGACACCCTCACCGCCCGACCTATGCGCTTGAGTGTGGATATGTTAGTGTTGATGGTGGGAATGTGCGGCAATTCCGAACTGGCAGAGGTGGCGGATTTAAAAGTCGGTGTAGACCGATTTTACGAAACAGCTCACATGCAATATTCCAATAACGAGTCTCACCGGAAAGGAATTTTTCTGGCGGGAACCGCAACCGGTCCGAAAGCGATTATGGAATCGATTACCGATGGGCGATCGGCGGCGGCGGAAATGGCAGGTTTTTTGGCCACTGCAGCAACTCCCGCACAAGGCATGGTCAACTCTACCGCCAATGGGCATTCTCTGGGCGAAATGGAAACAGTCAGTAAGTAAGGTACAATGTTATGGCTACGACGAAGAAACGAAAGAATAAATGCTTTTTCGGACTGAAGGTCGATCGCCAAGTAGATGGCGACACCATGAATCCGGATGTGATGAAGAAAGTATTGGCTGAAGGTGGCGAAGGTGCCGCGATCGCCAGTTGCATGCAGTGCGGCACCTGCAGCGGTGGATGTACCAATGCCGATCGCATGGATCTCTCCCCCAGAAAACTGATTCTGATGCTGCAAAGAGGGGACTGGGAAACCGTCATCAAAAGCGACACCCTGTGGTTGTGCAGCTCTTGTTATATTTGCACCTCCCGATGTCCGCGCGGCGTGCGGCCCTCCGATGTCATCGAAGCCATTAAAGCGATCGCCATTCGCGAAGGCATCAAAAACGACTCCACCCGGTTCAGCGAAATCTTTGTAGAATTAATCCAGAAACGCGGCATCCTCTTCGAACCGGAACTGATGCAAAAATATGGCGGAATTGAAGCGATGGTGAAACAAGCCCCCTTAGGCATTCAACTTGGCCTCAAAGGCAAAATGTCCCCCTTCCCCGCCAAAGTCAAAGACCCGAAACAATTTAGCGAAGCATTAGAAAAGGTCCTGAAAAAATGAAATACTCCTACTATCCCGGATGCAGCCTTCATACCACAGCGAAGGAATTCGATATCTCCACCAAAGTAGTTCTGCGCGAACTCGGAATCGACCTCAAAGAACTAGACGACTGGTCTTGTTGCGGTGGTTCCGTAGCCAGCAACGTTTCCCATGACGTGGGCATGGCTTTAGCCGCCAGAAACGTGGTTTTAGCCCAACAAGAAAGCCGCGATTTATTAGCCTCTTGTTCCGGCTGTTACAACAAATCTGCTAAAGCCGCCAAAGCCCTAGAAACCGAGACCGAAAAAAACAAAATCGCCCCCATACTTGCCGAAATGGGACTCTCGGTGTCCGAGAGCAACATTCGGGTGCGAAACGTAGTGGATGTGCTGGCTCACGATATCGATATTGCCCCCCACATCAAAAAGCCTTTGACGGGTTTGAAAGTTGCCTGTTACTATGGTTGCTTGCTGACGCGGCCCCAAGATATCACTGGTTGGGATTCCCCTGTATTTCCAATGGCGATGGATAAAATCGTCGAAACTTGTGGGGCGCAAGCGGTGGATTTTCGCTCGAAAACCAAATGCTGCGGCGGACCGATTCTAGAAACCAAAAAAGATGTGGCGTTAGACCTGACGAAAAAGCTCTTAGATGAAGCTAAAGACCTCGGGGCAGATTGCATCGTTTTGGCTTGTCCCCTCTGTGCCACCAACCTGGAACTGCGACAAGCAGAAATCGAGAAGAAATACAACGTTTCTTATTCGATGCCGATTATTTACATCACCGAAATCGTTGGCTTGGCGTTAGGCATGAAACCGGGTAAATTGGGGATGCACAAGCATGTGGTTTCACCCAAACGGGTATTGGCGAAAGTCAATTAATCGCAAACCGAATGCAGGTGCTATTTACGAAGCGATCGCAAATATTCCGCTTCCTGGAGTGTCCGGTAGAGACGCGATCGCATCTCTACCTCCAGGAACGCCCCAGAGAAAGGCCACAAAAAAAGGCGGGCAGTTGCCCACCTTCTGCTAATTATTGTAACCCTTCGCGCAATTCTTGGCGAGCGGTTTCTAAGGCTTGTTTTAACTGACTCGGATTCCGTCCGCCAGCTTGTGCCAGGTTGGGACGCCCGCCGCCGCCACCGCCACAGATTTTAGCAATTCCACCGATAAATTTACCGGCTTGCAATCCTTTGCCATTCACATCTTTGCTGAATGCAGCGACTAAGCTCACTTTTTCCGGAGTCGGAACCGAACCGAGAATCACTGCAGCGCTGCCGAGTTTTTGCTGCAAGCGTTCGGCGGCAGTTTTCAGGGCATCGGGTTCCACCTCACCTAGGTCCGCCACCAGAATTTTGAACTCGCCCAGGGTTTCCGCTTCGGAGACCAAGCGATCGGATTTGGCGATCGCCAGTTCCGCTTTCATCGCCTCTAACTGCTTCTGGGTGGCTTTCAGCTCTCCAAGCAAGCTCTCGATCCGACTGGGAATTTCCTCCGGTTTCGCCTTGAATTGTTCGCCGAGATGACGCACCACGCGATCGCGCACTTCCAGGTATTCTAGCACCGAAGGTCCCGCCACGGCTTCGATCCGCCGGACCCCAGAGGCGACACCGGTTTCGGCGATAATCTTGAATACGCCGATTTCGGCAGTGTTGCTCACGTGAGTGCCGCCGCACAATTCCATCGACACGCCGGGAAAGTCGATGGTTCGCACTTCATCGCCATATTTTTCGCCAAACATCGCGATCGCACCTTTAGCTTTTGCCTCCGGGAGGGGCATCACCGCCACCTGCGCCGGATGGGCTTCGGCAATCCAGGTATTGATTTGATTTTCCACTTCCCGCACTTCTTCCGGGGTCAGGGCGCGGGGACAGTTAAAGTCAAACCGCAGGCGATCGAACGCCACCAGGGAACCGGCCTGGGAAATGGAATCATCGACGATTTTTTTCAGGGCGGCTTGCAATAAGTGAGTCGCACTGTGATTCGCTTGGGCGCGACGGCGACAGGCGCGATCGATTTGGGCACTCACGCGACTGCCCACCTGCAAAGTGCCGCGTTCGATGCGTCCCACATGCACGAAAAATTCGCCTTCTTTTTTCACATCTTCCACGCGCATTAGCACTTCATCCCCGGAGAGATAACCGCGATCGCCGATTTGTCCCCCAGATTCGGCATAAAACGGCGTGCGATCCAACACCACTCGCACCTCACTGCCGGCACTGGCTTCGGTAGCGGATTTCCCCTCTACTAAAAGTGCTGTCACTTCTGACGTAGCTGCATGTTCGCTGTAGCCGAGAAATTCCGTGGGATGGATATGTTCCGCCAGTTGGTCTAAACTGCCTTGTACCGTGAGGTCGATAGTTTCGTGCGCCGCCTGCGATCGCACGCGCTGCTCTTCCATTGCCGCCTCGAACCCAGCCAAATCCACCGTTAACCCTTGTTCCTCGGCAATTTCTTGGGTTAATTCTAAGGGGAATCCATAAGTATCGTAAAGGGTAAAGGCATCCCGTCCCGGAATTTGTTTGGGGTTTTTCTGCATAATATCCGCCAGCAGTTTTTCGCCCCGTTCCAGGGTTTCCAGGAAGCGAGATTCTTCCCGTTGCAATTCGGCAATAATCCCCGCTTGTGCCTCACGCAGGTTCGGATAGGCGTTTTCCCCGAGGGCGATCGCCACTTGCGCCACCTGCGGCGTAAATTCGCCCTCAATGCCAATTAATCGCCCGTGACGAACCACCCGGCGAATCAGTCGCCGCAACACGTATCCTCTGCCGATATTCGACGCAGTAATCCCATCGGCAATCATGTGAACCACGGCCCGCGCGTGGTCGCCAATTACTTTTAAGGAGACTTTGGTTTTTGCGTCTGCTTTGCTATAGTCAATATTGGCGATTTCTGCCGCTTTTTGGATTACCGGGAAAATCAGGTCGGTTTCGTAATTGTTCGGCACATTTTGCAGGATTTGCGCCATCCGTTCCAATCCTAACCCGGTGTCGATGTTTTTATTCGCCAAGGGGGTTAAGTTGCCTTCGCCGTCGCGGTTGTACTCCATGAATACCAGGTTATAAAATTCGATAAACCGGGTATCGTCTTCTAGGTCGAGATTGTCCTCGCCGCGTTCCGGATGGAAGTCGTAATAGAGTTCCGAACAAGGACCGCACGGACCCGTCGGACCGGAGGCCCAGAAGTTATCCGCTTCTCCCATGCGTTGGATGCGATGGGCCGGAATGCCAATTTTGTCGCGCCAAATCTCGAACGCTTCGTCATCGTCGCGGAAGACGCTGACCACGATGCGTTCTGCAGGCAACTGGTAAACTTCCGTGGAGAGTTCCCACGCCCAGGCGATCGCTTTTTCTTTGAAGTAATCGCCAAAGCTGAAATTGCCTAACATCTCGAAGAAGGTATGATGTCGCGCGGTCCGTCCCACGTTTTCGATGTCGTTGGTCCGGACACATTTTTGCGACGTGGTGGCGCGCGGAAATTCGGCGCTTCGCTGCCCGAGAAAAATCGGTTTAAACGGTAGCATCCCGGCAATGGTCAGCAATACTGTGGGGTCTTCCGGGACTAAGGAAGCGCTGGGAAGTACGCGATGATCCCTCTGGGCAAAGAAGTTGAGGAATTTGTCGCGGATTTGTTCGCCGGTTAGGGGTTTGAGGGCAGAAGACATGATGCAATTTCGTGAAATATAGGGTGAACCGATTGTCTATTGTTGCATTTGTTTTGAACGAATCGCTACTCCGGGCGATCGCTATTGGGGTGTTAGGGCGTCGGTTTCGTATGCGACACCGGGACAAGGCACCGTTTGAGTCTCATTGGTTACTAATTAGTAACTTACTGGGAGTAACCTCTCCCCCTTCCCACACCCCCCGCCCCAACTTCCCAGGGGTATTCTCCGATGGCGAGGGCATTTGCGATCCGGTTGTGGCGCTTCGGATGGGGTTAATTGTCCAGTTTGCTTAAAAAGTCGGCTATAAATTTATGGTTTGGTGGGCATTGCCTATCCGACGAATCTGGTTATAAAACTTGATGAATTGTCTCGACGAGGGTCTCGATAAAATTAACTGCATCATTCACAAAACTTTCATTAATCGGCCACCGACTTCCAATCCCGTATGTGGGATCTATGTCCGCCTCATGAGCGATTTTGTTGCGGCGATCGACAATAGCACGAAGTTGCTGTTTAATATTTCGGGGATTTTGACCCAGTTGATTGGCAACCTCATTCCATAATGGCCGATCTGAAATGAGCCGAATTGCATCAGCAATTTTATCCGGTTGCTGAAAACTCTGATATCCCAGTTTTTCTCGAATTTCATCCTCTAACCAAGACGCGCAATCGAGCTGATTTTGCAGACGACTGGAGATGACAGGTAGCAACCCTGAGATTGTATGGGACTGTTGCAAAAAAGAAGCACCTTGATTTTGTTGAATTTCATTTTCTAGCCAATTGGCAATATTGAGGGCGATCGCCCTTTCCTGTCGCGCCCCACCCAATGACACTTGGAACCGCGAAAATGCGGATTGAGAACTATTTTGTCCAGGGGAGGGTTCCAACCGTTGTCCTCTATGAATCTCTAGCATTCCAAGGGTAACAACTTCATGGACATAATAATCCAACGCACTCACCGCTAGCACGAGCGCCGCTCTTAACATATCAGACAAATCTAAAGCAGCAGTGGATTGAGCGTTAACAGAATTATGAACGGAAATCAGGTCTCTCACCCGACCTATGCTAATCCGAAATTGGTCCAGCGCTGACTGCATAAGCGGTAGGAGTTAAACCGATAACCTTATCTGCTAAATTCAAAAAAACTTCACGAAAGTCCTCTTGCTTTTTTCGATTATTTTCCAAAACTATTCCAGTTTGCTCTAATTGTTCGGTAGTCAGGTCATAAATTGGCGTTCGATGTTTCTGAGACAGGGCGATTAGGCTATTGAAATTCGCAATTTTCGTCAAGCATAAACTTCGGTCGATTCCCCATTCGGCATACATGGAATTGGGTAGCATCATGTTATGTTTCTCTAGACTGGGAACTAGCTTCGTTTCAACATCGCACTCGATTCTCTGAATCCATTTTTGAAATGCTGCCGTTTCTCTTCCATGTATAATGCGATAGTTTTGCACGATAGTTCCCAAAAAACGCAATTTAACATCAGGAAAGGGGTAATTCGCATTTTTTAAGATGGACATGGAACTGGCTTTTTTCGCCCATTCGTACCATTTGGGCAACACTCGAGCTAAAGAGTCAATTGCCATCACTGAAAAGAAATCAGCGGTGGTTGGAACGATGAAAAAATCGCTCGTCATCAGCAAATTTTGATTGATGGCTCCCAAACTGGGACTCATATCAATCAAAATGTAATCGGCGTTGTATTTGGAAGCCGTTTTCTCGAGCAAATCCGTAATCGACCCCGGGATGTTTTTGAGCGTCTGAATTGAGCCACTTAGCTCTTGAGCGATTCCTAAAGTGACTTCATATTCAGCAAACCCTACATCTCCGGGCAGCAAAAACAATCGGTCTTTATTTTTGCCTTCGATGGGAATGCATTCTACAGCTTCAATTGCTTTGGGTTGGGACTCGAAAGCTGGGGCTAAACCTGTTTTGATGTTGGAACCTGTGTTGTAAATCGCTTCTATTCTTGCTTCGTCATCTTCGGTTGATTCTCCCAATGCCATCCCCGTGAGGTTGCATTGTGGATCGCTATCCACAAGAATGACCCTTTTCCCTTTTGAAGCTAACATCCAACCTAGGTTAAATGTGGTTGTCGTTTTGCTTACTCCGCCTTTGTGATTGAATAAGGCAATTTTCTGAACCATTTAACTTACCCCCTTGTTATCCAATAAAGTGTGACCCACTGGCACTTGCTCCTGAGTTGAAGCCGCAGGGTTTTCAGCTTGGCGCAAGCATACCCTGGATAGATGTCCGATTTGTAGGGAATACCTGGCCCCCACCTAACGTTTTTAATGCCATAGAGGTAATCGTAGCATATTCTGCCAGGGAGCGATCGCCTCTTCCACCCATAACGCTGAAAACCCGGCAGAATAGCGAAACCACCGATGGATCGGCAGTTTCATGTTATCGGTGAAACTGCCGCATTTTTGGTAGATTCCTGGCGGGCGATCGGGTTCGATAAATTCCGGTAAGCAGTCAAACAGTTCGAGTTGCAATGGTTCAGACATGGAAGGCGATCGCCTCAAGCATTAAATCAGCTATAGTCACATCATACCCCATTGCGCCCCACCCTGCCGCCGCGATCGCGCGATCGCCCTTTTTTGTTGTTCCCCTAACCTGCCCAAATTGCTGATATACAATACTCATAAAGTGCTTTATTTGAATTTCGTTTTCTGATGATTTCCCAGCGAACCTGCTGATAACCCAGCATTTTCATCGAGTGAGCAATAATGGCTGGGGTATCCACTTTATTGCCAAAAAACGTTGAATTTCCTATCGCATATTGCACCTTTGCTCCCGATGCCAGCAGGTTTCGTAGCGCCGACAAATGCAAGTGCATATCGTGAAAGTATTTCAACACATAAATTCCCATAAGATGAGCATTCTTTCTCTCCGTTTTTTGGATGCGATCTACGATGAAAAATAGCTCATCGGGCAGGACTTTTTCTTCTATCTGCCAACTGGCAAGACGACTAGTTGCAATTCCCCATGTGCCACCAATTGATTGCCAGTCTATTTCCCCCGCTTCTTTGGCTTCCTGGAGAAACTTCGTCCAATACATATAGGGGCGCAATTCGCGAATGTAACTCATTCGATTGGGATAAGGAGGCGAAGTGATTACTCTATCTACTTTAATGCCGTTTAAGTCGGTGATGGTACGCGAATCAGCCTGAACAATACTTGCATCACCGAGTAGCGGTAAATTAGCGCTTTTCAAGATAACATCCAGAATGTTGGCAAACAGGGTTTCCACATATTCAACTTCAAAATGGGTGACGCTGTTGTGAAATGACATCGAAATGTGATTGAAAGCCGCTGATGAAGTTTCAATAACTAATCGGCAAAATGCAATCCACACTAAACCATAAGCGTTGTTACTCGGTTCGCCAAATTGCTCGACGAGGGCAGTTCGCAAAGCAGCGATCGCTCTTAGAGTGGAAGCAGACCACCATCTCTCAATTCTGAATATTTTTGGCGTCCAGTTCTCTTGGTGAATTAAATTAGGGTACGCCCTCAAAGCCTCTTTAACCTGCTGGCGAATATCGGTTAAACAATCCGGTGAATAAGTTTGACATTTCGCATTACCCAGCCAAACTAAAAACGGATTAATATCAAACGCAAATGCTTGGTTTCCCCGTTCAGCCGCCACCAGTCCTGTAGTTGCCGTCCCGGAAAACGGGTCGAGAATTACTGCATTTTTATCCCTGTATTCCCACAGCTTTTCTACCAGCTTAACCCCATAAGCTGGCGTCAATCTCAACCATCCGTGTCGTCCGAGATTGCGATTGAATTTGAAGGTATATTCAGCTCGTTGCTTTACCGTATTTCTCATCACTGAGCGCTTAATAAAATTTCTAGGGTGGCGTACACTTCACTGCGAATAAATTCACAGTGTCGGTCAAAAAACTCGGCTAAATCATAGCCTAACACCTCTTGGCAAAACACAAAGAGCGAATTTTGACTATTGCCCGATCGCGTTCCAACAATCACCCCGCCACGACTGTTGCGGTAGCGTAATACTAGATCCGCATCGATTTGCGATGAGAAAATAGCAAACACGGGGAGATATCCATTCGCCCAAGCCACCGCAATATTGTCAATGTCCGCATTTTGTCGCTTACTATCTTTACTTTTGTAACCTTGGCGAACTTCAAAAACCGCGCCATTCATCGGTGCAGGAACCCCGAGAAGCGCGCTGTACTCGGCAATCCACTGAACCGCTCTCTCTTTTACCTCTACATTCTGCATGGCTCTCAGTTCTAACCGCGCATCCAACCACAACGTTTTATTCTTGTTGTTTTTTGTTTGGGTCGTGTAAGACCATAAAGCATAGCTCGGATCTGCGTATTGCGCGCGATCGCGGATTATCTGTCTAAATAAATTCTCGCAGCCCTTCCCAATCTGTCGGTAAACTGAAGTCATTCCCCCCGCAGCTTTATGAGCAGCATACATTAACTCTGAATCTAAACCAATCCAGGAGTAAAACGGATCCCTGCCATAAACAGAGAGAAACTCTTCTAAGTCTATCCCTTCCGCTTTGTTTCCCCGCCCGAATTTGGGCTTGTATTGCCTACAAACTTTTATGGGATCTAGAAATTGTTTCAGATACAGGCTCTCGTCATTCACCATAAATTTGCTCGATTTGGCTGGCGTTTGCGATAGGATTCTAATAGTTCCCGCTTTAGCTAAGGAAAACTCAGTTTAGCAGGTTTTGGAGAAAAACGCTAGAGGTAGCCGCGATCGCCTGTCCCCCCCCTGCCGCCGCGATCGCGCGATCGCCGCCGATTGTCAATCCTTTAAGTAAGTCTCGAGACAACTCATAACGTTTAGTTGTTGCGATCGCTTAGTATAATCCCCACATTGCATTTTATTAGCCATGCAGCTCCATCAAAACCCGATGTTCTCGCAAAAGCGATGATATTTTATACAGCAGCCCTCCCAAAAGCCCGCTCGATAATTAAACTTGTTACCAACAAAATAAGCGGATTATATTGTAATTTCCCCACCAATGAAAACCCCCGGTAGTTAAACATACCGGGGGAATCTTTGCGATAAATTTGAGTTGTCCCAATAAAACTATGCCATTAAATTGTAAAATCCGCTTGGAATTCATTATTGCCACCCCGATTATTTAATGTCGTCAAACATTCGTCTCTTCTGCCACCACCGCGCATGGTAGTACATTTTTTACCCTCTTCTTCATAGTCACCCTCTGCGGATAACCACCCGACTGGCGAATTATCCGAGAGGGTCTGAGGGAAAAATTCAGCGGCAGAGTTTTGAACCGGAATTGCCAGAGAAAGCAATAAAGAACTCAATAATAAAACAGGTGTAGGATTAGACATTAGGACTGCATCACTTAATTTTGACAATCCCTACTACGCTGCTATTTTGAGTTTTCAGGATAGCAATTCTTCAGAGATTAACCGCGCGGCCCACTTCTCCCACGTCGGGGCTGAATATCACCGTGGCTGCCTACTTGCGCCTCTGAAGATTGATAATCGGAAGCGGTATAAAAGTTAACTGTAAGGTTCAGTAAACTTACGAGTAACACGAACACAGAAGCGTACAATTTCATCAGTATTTATTCCCAAATCGACAATGATTTATTTTTTATACGCAATCAAATCAGTCAATCCGGAAACTATTTTTTAGTAACTTAAATTTTCTGACATCTGTAGAGTAGAAAAATGGTCATTTGTCCTTTGTCATTTATCCTTTGTCATTGGTCATTTGTCCTTTGAATGAGGACCAGCGACCAACCACCAGCGACCAACCACCAGCGACCAACCACCAATGACCAATGACCAATGACCAATGACCAATGACCAACCACCAACGATCGCCAGTTGTAAAGTTTCGTAAAGATTAGTTGTCAGGAAACAAAAGCTGTGTTAGCTTAATACTGGACACCAAAAAGAAGCGTATTAAACTCGTCAAGGTAAATAAATGCGGGAAAGGACGTGGTGTTCCCGGTCTGAGTCCCAGTCGCAGTGAAGCTGGATTTCCGCGCTGGAAAGTGAAGGTGAAAGCTGCGATCGCTGTAAACCTTAGTTAAGTCTTCTGTTTCGGAACCGAGTCATATTCAGTATTTCAAAGTTACTCGTTTGTATCGATGAGTCTTGCCACCGTTGGCAAGGCTCGACTTGTTTTTAAGGGAGAGAAACCCACGGCGGAGAATCTCATCCCTCAATTGTTTCCTCGGGAGGGGGCGAACCACCAGCAGGTCGGCAAACAACCCACCACAGTCCACTCCCCTCGGCGAAGGACTACCGCGCCACTGACCAAGGGATGCTCGAATCCTGGGCAAGGTGCAACGACACGGCAAATGCACCATACCGATTCAGGTGACTCGGATCGGCAAAATAATCATTGCGATCGGGCCATAACATGCCCAAGTCGCGAAACAGAAATCCCTCTCGCGATGCCATGCTCTGCAACCGCTGGCGCAATTGCCTTTCCGATGCCATCCGCACCGAATCCAAATAATCATTACTCAGGGGTAAATTCACCACCACCAGGGGAATTTGACGAGTTCTGGCAAATTGCGCGATCGCTTCTAACGCCGCCATTTGCTCCCCTTGCAGGCTAAAACTGGCATAATCCCCATCATACCGCCCGGGTACCCGGCGATATTGCTGATAGTACCTCCCCGGATCGAACTGACTCGTCACCGGAAAAAACCCACTCGCCTGCATTTGATTGGGCGTTTGACCCGCCATCACCGCTTGCACCGTGGGCAACGAGGGACGCTGCTGGGGGGTACTCGGCGTCGGATCCGAGGGTGTGGGCGGTTGACTCGGCGGTAAAGACGGTCTCGTTTCCGGTCTTCGGCGTCGATAAAACATTCTCGCCACCGGACCTACACCTTCTCCCGCCACCGGATCTAATTTTCCCTGCATCCCGGGCCTGTGCCCGCCGCGCCAATTGGCCACCGCTTTCACGGATTTGGTACCCGGGATAGCGTCTGGGGTCGGGCCTGGAGATGCAGATGGGGGCAGGGCTTGACTTTGCAAGGGCCGAATTCCTTGCGAGAGTAACCGATACCCCTCCGACTCCACGATCGCCTGATAGGTCCGATCCACTCGTCCGCTATTAAACGCTCTCACCCCATCGGCAAAAATAATCATCTCCGGTAACTGATCCGGCGTCAAAATTTTTCGCAGCACCAGATCGATGACGCGAGCTGTCGCTCCATTAATGCTAAAGTTAAAAACATTCACCCCCGAATACCCATAATGGGCCAATGCTTTTTCTAAAGCCACCGGATCCACCCCCTGCAGCGATCGCGAACTGCCGACAATCAAAACATCCGGCGGTCCAAACCGATCTAAATGGTTCTGGTAAAGCACCAGTTGTTGGTCGAGTCGCTGACTGTTAAACGAGGGAAACCCTCTGGCGTTGCCGCGTCTAGCGGTTACGGCGGACCCAGTGGCACGTAACTCCATCGGCATCGCCAAGAGACTCCCTGGCGTCAGGGCGATGGAGGCCGCGATCGGGACTACACTCAATAAGCTTAATGGTTTCATCTATATGGCGTTAACAGGATGAATACAGCAATTTACAGATGGATAAGAGACCGATTTTTATAGGGGTGTTCGGTGGTCTCTACCCCCTTTCCTCTATGCCGAACTGAACGGAAAATCTCGATAATGAGCGGACAACACCCCTGGGAACACTCCTATAGCTAGTTTAGCGGTTGATTCGGTTGACTTCCAGGATAATCTTTTCATCCCTTAATCCGGGGGGGAGGACTCGAGGCGGCGATCGCCAACACCGCCTCGCTTCCCTTGGGGACAAAAAATTTTCTGAAGCGATCGCCCCCCTTTCGGTTCCCCATTTCACCGATTCCAAGGCGCAATCCATCAACTTTTTTTGTTGTGACTATTTAACTGCAATTTTTATGAGCGCTAAAATTGCCTTTTTACAAGATTAAGCTGGCTGTATAATTCACGCAAAAAACAAAAAAACCTGTCCCGTGGGCGAGCAGGAGGTGGCACCCATCGCACTGCCATCCCAGAGCGCAAAAAAAATTTTAAAAAAGTTGGAATTCTTCACAAGATATTCACATCTACCCGTTACCTTAAGAATTAACAGAGGTTCAATCCTGTTCGTGACTTGTTTAAAAACCGTTATCAATACCAACTGACTGGCACTTGACTCGGCAACTTGTCTTTTCAATACCGCTGGTCAGTTTATAAAAACGCCCAGACCTTCCGGGGTCTGGGCCTATTAATTTTGCGCCCCGCTCATCGCACCAGGCGACTGATAATACTGTTGGCTTGGGACTCGTAACCGCCGCCGAACAGATTAAAGTGATTGATGATATGGTAAAGATTGTAAAGGGCTTTGCGCTGTTCGTAGCCCGGATCCACGGGCCAGACTTCGTTGTAGCCTTGATAAAAGGCACGGGAAAATCCGCCAAACAGTTCCGTCATGGCCAAATCCACTTCGCGATCGCCATAGTAAGTGGCAGGGTCGAAAATCACCGGTTCCCCATCCCGGGTACTCGAAGCATTCCCGCCCCATAAATCCCCATGAACTAGAGACGGTTTCGGCGAGTGACCCGCCAGCAATTCCGGAATCGCCTCGAGCAAGCGATCGCCCTGGGGAAAATGCCCCCCCTTGCGCCGCCCTAATTTCAATTGAAACCCAATCCGGTGTTCTCTCCAAAATTCCACCCAGTCTGCGGTCCAAGTATTCACCTGCGGCGTGGATCCGATGGTGTTGTTCATCTCCCAGCCAAATTTATCCCGGGTGGCTTTTTGGTGCATCTGCGCCAGTTGGCGTCCCATTTCTGCCGCCACTTGGCTCTTTCCACCCCCGCCAATATCCAGCCATTCCAAGACGATATAGGCACTATTTCCCTCTACGCCGGTGCAGATGGGTTTGGGGACGCGAATGGTGTGGGTTTCCCACATTTCCTCTAACCCCAGCGCCTCTGCTTGAAACATCTCGATCTGTGCGGCACGATTGAGCTTCACGAAATAAGCGCGATCGCCATCGCGCAGGCAATAGCCTTGATTGATACAGCCTCCACCGACCGATCGGCGATCGCTCCGTTCAAACTTCTCTCCGGTGACTTCAGAAATTTGTTTGGCTATTTTATCCCACATTCTTAATTGCTGATAGTTGATAAGTAGAGCAAGCAAAAGAATTTGCACTGTTACCTGGTTGACTCGTTCCCCCCGGGGGGAACGGTGGATCCGAGGCAAAGCCTTCCGGTAAAGACACTTCGGAATCGCCTCTCTACCCGAGCAAAAGAATTTGCACCCTTGCCGCCCACAGGTTTGACTCCACCGTATCGCAAACCCTCAACTATCCACAACCAAAATTTACTCCTTTAATGCCTCTAGCAAAGCGTTGCCCATTGCGCGACAGCCAAGGAGTTTCATCCCTTCGGACATAATATCACCAGTGCGGTATCCGGCATCGAGCACCGCCAGCACTGCCTGTTCGATTTTATCTGCTGCTTGGGGTTGGTCTAAACCATAGCGCAGCATCATCGCCGCACTCAAAACCTGAGCCAAGGGATTGGCTTTATCTTCACCGGCAATATCTGGGGCGGATCCGTGGACCGGTTCAAACAGGCCCGGACCGGATTCGCCTAAACTGGCGGAGGGTAACATGCCAATGCTGCCGGTCAGCATGGCGGCGGCGTCGGAGAGAATGTCCCCGAAAAGGTTGCCGGTGACGATGGTATCGAATTGTTTGGGCCAGCGCACTAACTGCATGGCGGCGTTATCTACGTAAAGATGGGACAGTTCCACGTCGGGATATTCGGCGGCGAGTTGGGTCATGCGATCGCGCCACAGTTGCGACACATCCAGCACGTTGGCTTTATCCACGGAACAGAGTTTTCCACCGCGCTTGCGGGCCGTTTCAAAGGCAACCCGACCGATGCGATCGATTTCCGATTGGTTGTAGGCCATTGTATTCACCCCGCGCTTTTCTCCGGTTTCGGTCTCGAAAATGCCTTTCGGTTGCCCGAAGTACACCCCGCCTGTGAGTTCTCTGACCACCATAATATCTACCCCGTCCACGATTTCTGGTTTTAATGACGAGGCCCCGACTAATTGCGGCAAAATGGTGGCAGGTCGCAAGTTGGCAAACAGGTTTAAGCCGGCGCGCAGTCCCAGCAATCCGGTTTCTGGCCGTTTTTCGCGCGGTAAGCTGTCCCATTTGTAGCCCCCAATGGCGGCGAGTAACACGGCGTCACTCTGGCGACAACGGTGGAGGGCCTCGGCGGTGAGGGGGTCGCCTGTGGCGTCAATGGAAGCACCGCCGATGAGGGCTTCTTGGAATGTCACGCTGAAGTTGAATTGTTCGGCGACGAGGTTGAGGACGTCTACCGCGATCGCCATAATTTCTGGACCGATGCCATCGCCGGGAAGGAGTGTAATGCGGTAGTTTTGGGTCATATTTCGCTAAAAATTCTTGCAAATTATTAATCATACCGAGGAACTGTGCCCAAAAAACTGTTCAATAGAAGAATCAGTTGAGGCCAGGAGGTTGGGGATGGAGTTTGAAAAAATTTTGGTGGCGATCGACCGAGGCCCGCAAGCGGATTTCGTGTTTGGCAAAGCGCTGCATCTGGCCCACCGAGAAGGGGCAAATTTGAAGGTGTTTCACTGCCTCAGTTTGGCGAATCTGCCTCTGGGCGGTCAGGGGGATATTTATGGTCAGGGGTTGAGTCGCGCGGGCCAGATTCAGCAGGAATTGCTCGATCGCGATATCGAAGCGGTGGTCACTTGGTTGCAGACATATCGGCAACAGGCACAGGCGCTTCAAGTGCCCACGGAGTTGGAATACCAAATCGGGGATCCGGGTTTTTGGATCCGCGAAGTGGGGAAAACCTGGGGGGCGGATTTAGTGGTTTTGGGCCGACGCGGGCGATCGCAACTGGCAGAACTGGTTCTGGGTAGTGTCAGCAATCATGTGGTGCATCACGCGAAGTGTTCGGTGTTGGTGGTTCAAGGTATGACAGAGGAAAAGGGCGATCGCTCTGACGCCCGTGCGGAATGAAGCAGCGGTTTTTCCCCCGCCTCTGCTTCGGAATTTAACCGATAAAGTGGATTGATTAATCTGTTGTGTAATTCTTGTTAAAATGAATCTTTCTCCATCACCCCGATGATAGTCTCCGTTGTGCATCCGGATTCGCGCCGTATATCCGGGGGCGATCGCTCTTTCATTTTAACCCCCAATGGCGCTCGGGTGGGTTCTTGTTATATCTTTAACTATGGGATTGTTTGATTTTAGTCAATTTGCATCGCGGATTCTTCAGTTCTGTATCCGGCAAGCCAAACAAAAAAAGCTGTTTTCCCTCTACTCGTTTATTCTGATAAAAGGGATGGTTTTTTCCCTGCTATCTGTGTGGGCTTTTTTAGAAATTTCCGATCGCGTATTCCACCGACAAACTCGAAAATTCGATACTGGGGTTTTGACGCGGGTGCAGGACATGCACTCGCCGTTGCTGGATTTAGTAATGAAAGGATTCTCCCTGCTGGGCGGGGTGGTGTTAATCACCCTCCTCTGTCTCGGATTGGGGGTGTGGTTTTTAACGCGCCGACAGATGGCCGAATTGAAGACGTTGGTATGTACGGCATTGGGAGGAACCACACTCAATTTGTTAATTAAAGACTTTTTTGCTCGCGATCGCCCGGATATGTGGGCGGCATTAGTTCACGACGATCTCAACACCTCGAGCTATCCTAGCGGTCACGCCACGATCTCGCTTGTGGTCTATGGGTTTTTGGCCTATATCTTGTCCAGTCAGTTTCCCCGGTGGCGCGGATTGATTCTCTTGGCCACGGTTGTACTGGTGCTGGCGATCGGGTGGAGTCGTCTTTATGTCGGTCTCCACTGGCCCACGGACGTGCTAGCGGGATATGCCGCCGGCTTCGCCTGGTTGAGTGCCTGTCTTCTCACGTTGGAAGTGTACCGAAAGCGCCAGCGCAGGCGCGAGGGACATTGACCGCCTCGGCGCGTGCGACAGTCTCGCCAGTTGTATAGTTGGTCTTCTTCAGTCCAAGGGGATTCGATACTATATCTCAATATCTCACATAAAGCCCGTGTGAGTCGCGTTTTGGGATAGAGGTTAGCTCGCGAGTGCAGCGGTTTCTTTTCCCTCTCCCAAACGCTCGGGGCAAGCTGCCGTAAAGGGTTTGGCAAATTCTCACTCTGACTCCTTAAACTAACAAGTGCGAAATATCTTCCCCGCATTCATCGGCTAAGTAGCACAGTGCCCGAAAACGCAAGCTGACAAACTCTTCATAAAAAGGATTGAACTTGCACAAGGGGGGAATGTGTAAAATTTGACGTCCGAACAGCGCGATATCCCGTTCGAAGGGACATTGCGAGGGGATGAACTTGCAGATTAATCGAGCCACTTGCGGATTATTGACTTTGAACTGTTCCATCGCGTTTTTGGCTTTCCGCAAAATAACGGGTTCGCTTTTTTGGTACTCGATCGCATTCATGGTGAAGTTTCTCCTAAATAAACAACGTTTGCGCGGCTTCGTTTGAGAAGCACTGCAGGCATTGGGGCGAGAGGCGTTTGCCTCCTGCTCTTTTGCATGTTTTTAATTTAGCGCAATTTTCCCTGAGGGTCAAGGTTTTTCTAATAGTAAAACTTAATTACGATTATAAAAATTTATATGTCATTGGATCCACGGCGAGGGTGTTGCAGATTAACAACAGCACCCTATCCAGTCACCAGACGATCGCGCGCGCGATCGTTCAGGGAGGAAAGCGGGAAAAAAGCGGCTGGAGTCCGGTTGAATCCTACTATTATCTGGAGAGAAAAAATCCACAAGGGAGCGATCGCCTCAGTACCAGTAGGGCGAGGATGATATTTTGACATTCCCCCTATGTCACCCCAAACCACCGATTCCCCTCCCACTCCCCGAGTAAAAATTAACCTGCAACTATTCCCCTTGCTTTTAACCGGATACACATCAAATCCCCTCCTTCCCTCGCGTTACAAATTCTGAAATGCTAGTGACGATCGCTGTAGGTAAAGGCTACCCTAGCATTAACAGCACGCAAATCCTTCCACAAACTCAATCCACTATGGTCCAAGAACTGGCAATCGATACCCGTGGACTCACCAAGCAATTCGATCGGCACCTTGCAGTCAATGACGTTCATTTGCAAGTAGCATCTGGAGAGGTTTACGGACTCATCGGCCCAAATGGAGCCGGTAAAACTACCTTAATTCGGATGCTAGCTACCGCAGAAGAACCCACCACCGGCGACATTTTCATTAATGGAGAACGTCTGCGCCGCGACAGCAACAACCCCACCCTGAAGCGTCGCCTCGGCTATTTACCCGATGACTTTCCCCTCTACGACGATTTAACCGTGTGGGACTATTTAGACTATTTTTCCAGACTCTACTACTTGCGAGAACCCCGCCGCAGTCAGCGCCTTTACGAAGTCTTAGAACTGGTACAGCTAACTAACAAGCGAAATAGCCTAATTTCTACCCTGTCGCGGGGGATGAAACAGCGACTCAGCCTCGCGCGCACCATCATCCACGAGCCAATTTTGCTCCTCCTTGACGAACCCGTATCCGGCTTAGATCCGATCGCGCGGATGCAGTTTAGGGAAATTATCAAAATCCTGCGCGAAGCGGGAATGACAATTTTAATTTCCTCCCACGTATTGAGCGACTTGGCCGAACTTTGTACCTCAGTGGGAATTATGGAACTGGGGTATCTGGTGGAAAGTGCTTCCCTGAAAGAACTTTACCAACGATTGAGCCGCCAGCAAATTTTAATCGGCACCTTGGGTAAACTAGACGCATTAGAATCCGAATTGAAAAATTGCCCCCAAGTGGAGGGCTGGGAGGTGGATGCCCCAACCCAAAAACTGCGCGTTCATTTTTCCGGGAATCCCGAAGAAAGCTCAAATTTACTGCGATCGCTGGTCACCGCCGGTATCCCTATCTCGGAATTCCACTGCACCCAAGAAGATTTAGAAACGATTTTCTTGAAACTCGGTCACAAGCAGGCATCTTAAGCAAATCAACGGCAAATTTTATCCAATAAAGGAAACCGAATAACCCGAAAACAACAATCAAACCTTTCGTTTAGGAAACTGCAAAATGTTTGGCAAAACCTTAGACCGACTGGGGGAATGGAACCCCCAACTTTTTCGCGAACTCAAAGGGCGCATGACCTCTCGCAACATTTTTACGGTGCTGGGAATTTCCCTGGTGTTTCAATTTTTGCTGCTAGCTGCATTTAGCAACAGTTACTGCGATAAATACGTAGATAGCATTGTCAGCCAATGTGTGGAATACCACTGGGAAGTCAATTGGCTGGAGCTATTTTTTACCCTAGGATGGATTTTAGCATTGCTGCTTTTTGCCGGGGGCGCATACTCCCTCTCTAGCGATTGGGCGAAAGAAGAAAATCGCGGAACACTCTATTTTATTCGCCTGTCTCCGAGTCCCAGCCAAAGCATTTTGCTCGGAAAAATACTCGGCGTTCCCAGTGTGCTTTACTTGGCGATCGCCCTGGCTATTCCGTTGCACTTATTTTCCGCCCTCATGGCTGGCGTGCCCCTGTTCTGGATATTGGGATTGTATGTCCTCGTGACTGCCGGCAGTTGGCTTTTGTTCAATATGGTCTTGCTCAATACTATGCTGACTAAAGTGCCCTATCAAGCGATCGCTAACAGTTTGTTAGCCGCCTGGTTGGGGTCTTCTTATCTCGGTTTTCTCGCCTTTCATTTTAACGGACTCCCCCTGGAATATCGCGGAGTAGACTGGTATTGGTTTACCTGGAATATCGGCGGGAATATCAAACTCGGCTTTTGCTGGATGCTGATAACAGTTGTCGCGGGCAGTTATTGGATTTGGAAGGCAATCAACCGCCGATTTAAAAACCCAGAATCTACCTTAATCTCTAAACAAGATAGTTATGTCCTGGTGGGAGGCTTTCAAGTGTGGTTGCTCGGATTATTTTGGTCGTTTACCAATTTCGAGGACGATGCTTTGTTGGGCATGATGTTTGTCATGTTCGCGATTAATCTGGGGCTGTTGATGTTAGTCGTTGCGGCAATTGCTCCCCATCGCCAAGCGTCAATCGATTGGGCGCGGTATCACAAAGACGAACATCCCCTCACCCACCGCAACGGAAAGCGAAGTGCGAAATTCCAGTGGATTTGGGGTGAAAAAAGCCCGTCAATTATGGCAATGACGATAAATCTCGCCATCGTGGCGGCGGTTTGGTTGCCTTGGGCGATGCTGTGGAATGTGCCTGGTGAGCAGAAAATACAGGCGATCGCTGGTTTAATTCTCAGCGTCAATTTAATCTGGATTTATACCACGATCGCACAGTTAATGTTATTCGTCAAAACTCCCAAACCGGGAAGATTTGCCATCGGTACCCTCGTGGCTATTATGAGTCTACCTGCCGCACTTTTATCCTTGTTATTTGAGTCGGCACAACCCGTCTGGGGCTGGTGGATGTTTTCCGTATTTGGGTCGGCTTGGATAGCCCTTCCCGAAGTTTCGGCTTTCACCGTGTTTCTCAGTCTGTTAGGGCAATTTGCCACAATCGCTGGATTGAGTATTGCCCTAAATTCCCAACTCGCTAAATTGGGAGAATCCGAGTCGAAAGCGTTGCTCGACGCTGCTGGATAAAAAATGCCAATCCAGTAACCGTTAAACCAGCGATCGCGGCTGGAAATCAGGGAGAAACTTCCCGCGCGGTTTCTCCCCGCCGGACTAACTATCAACACGATAACCTCAAACCTAAAACCAAAGGAACAATTTCGATGAATATTCCAGCGATAAATGCAGTAAGTGACTGGAATCCCCAGTTATTCCGAGAACTGAAAGGACGGCTGAAATGGAAAAATCTGGCGATCGCCACTGCCATTTCCCTTGGCGCTCAACTGATTCTGCTTCTGACCTTCCTCGACAAAATTCCCACTCGGCTTAGCAGTTACTCCAGGCACTACTGTTTAAAAATACAAGACTACAAATGCCTTACCGATTCTGCCGAGAATCCCCTGATTAACTGGCAACTGTGGTGGTTCGATATTTTTCTCTGGCTTAGCTTCATCGGCGCGTTTGGCTTATTGCTCCTCGGCACCTACATGCTGATCGGCGATTTAGCCAAAGAAGAACGTCGCGGAACTCTCAATTTTCTCCGCGTCAGCCCTCGTTCTACTGCCAATATTTTCAGCGGCAAATTACTCGGCGTTCCGATATTTCTTTATCTGGGAATATTGCTCGCCCTTCCCCTGCATTTGTTCGCCGCAATGACAGCTAACATCGCTTTAAGCCAGGTTCTCTTATTCTATCTCTCCACTGTGGCTGGCTGTATTTTCTTCTATAGTGCAGCCATGCTCTTTGGGTTGGTCAGCACTTGGATGGGCGGATTTCAATCCTGGCTGGGAAGTGGTTTTGTAGCCTCGTTTCTCTGGTTTACCACCATCCGCCTCGATAGCTATGGCGATGATGCAGTGTGGAATAATCCCTTCGATTGGTTGAATCTGTTTAATCCAATCCAAACCCAGGTTTATCTGTTAGATAGTCCCCCATCCGCTTTAAAACATATCTCGGACTATTTCAATCTTTCAGACATCCAGACATTGCAGTGGTTCTCCTTCCCCGTCGGGGAAAATGTGACCGGATTTTCTCTATTGATGGTGGTGAATTTTGCCCTTTGGACTTACTGGATTTGGCAAGGTCTGAGCCGACGCTTTCCCAACCCCAGCGCCACGATTTTTAGCAAACAACAGAGTTATTTTCTGTTCGCTTGCTTTCAAACCACGATTCTGGGCTTTACCCTGCAAACCCCCTACCATCAACATGTTAGTTTAGAGGACTGGTTCTCCCATCAGTTAATGCTGGTATTAATCTTAGACGCGCTGCTGTTCTTAGGGGCGATCGCAATTCTCTCTCCCCACCGCCAAACTTTGCAAGATTGGGCGCGGTATAAACTCCAGCGATCGCCCAAAAAACGCCGGGGCAAATTCTCCCTCGATCGCGATTGGATTTGGGGCGAAAAAAGCCCCGCCACTGTGGCGATCGGCCTCAATCTCTTCTTCTCTTGTGCCCTGTTGGTTCCCTGGATTCTCCTGTGGCCTTCTGAAAGTAACAAAACTGGCGCTTTGCTCGGGTTGCTATTCTACGCCACAATGGTGTTATTCTGGGCGGTTATCGCTCAACTAATCCTGTTAATGAAAACCCCAAAACGGGGCATTTGGGCCGCAGGTATCCTCTTCGCTGTCACCGTTTTACCGCCAATGGTACTCGGTTTGTTGTCCGTAAAAGACTATCCCGCCGCTTGGCCTTGGTTGCTTTCTTCCATGTCTTTTCTCGCCGTCAAAAACACGGAAGCAACCAGTGTAATGGTGAGTTTCGCCCTGTTTGGACAAGCCTTAGTTTTGGCATTATCCCATTTGCAACTCATCGGCCAGTTGCGCCATGCAGGAGAATCCGCCTCTAAAGCATTGCTGACTGGAAAAGCCTAAATAGCAGCAATCAAACGTAGCCCACACCCGAATTATTAGGGCGACAAACCTCAATCTATTTAACTCGTTTCCCAGGCAATTCTGGGAACGAGTTACATCATATCCGGTAAACCGCCCATCGAAAGCGGGCGATGGAAATCCCCCCTCGACAAATCAAGTTCGCCCACGCGGACTAATCGTTTTAAATCCTATTCCTTCGGACGGAAAAGAATTGCATTTTCTCCCTAACTGTTCACCCTATAAAAAATTAGTAATAATGAAATCTGTCCTAAATGCAATCGGGGAACGCAATCCCCAACTTTTTCGAGAATTCAAAGGTCGATTGACCTGGCGCAATATCGCGATCGCCTCGGTCAGTTCTCTCGCAATTCAACTGTTACTGCTGCTGTGTTACCTCGCTTTTTTGCCCAAAGAATTTGCTCAGGAAAATCCCTACTGTCTGCCAAAAAGCTCTTTAAAAGCACCTTGTGTGGTCGATTGGGTGGAATGGTGGTTCGATGTCTCTCGGGCGATGCATTGGATGGTGGCGATCGCCCTGATTGGCGGTGGCGTTTATCTGCTCATCTCCGATTTGGCGCGCGAAGAACGACGCGGGACGCTGAATTTTATTCGCTTGAGTCCCCAGTCCACTCCCAGCATTTTAACGGGTAAATTACTTGGCGTTCCAGTGTTGCTTTTCCTCGGGGCGGCGATCGCGTTACCCTTCCATTTGTGGAGTGCGATCGCGGGTAACTCGCCCTTCACCTGGTTCTTGAGTTTCTACGCTTTGTTAGCCGCTTATTGCTTATTGTTTTACAGCGCCGCTATTCTTTACGCTTTAATCGGCGGTTCTCAAGGTTGGATCGGTGCGAGTGGCGCGATCGCTGTCTTCGCGATGCTGTTCCAGTTAGATTATAGGGTGGGGTTTTATACCCACACCGTGGTTCGTCAACCGTGGTATGGTTTGCCCATTGGTTTCCATATTTTCCTGTTTCGCGGCTTTATCTCTTTCACCGCTATTCTCGCCACCTACTGGATTTGGCAAGCCTTGCATCGCCGCTTTCGCAATCAAAATATACAAGTTTTTAGCAAAAAACAAAGCTATGGTTTGGTCGCCTGCATCCAACTATTTTTGCTCGGTTTCATGCTAGATTTTCTCTCGGAAAGCAGTCTTGTCTATGAGGGAGAATACTATCTGTTTGCCATATTTTTCGCCAATTTCTGGCTGTTTATCTGCCTGATTGTCCTCCTCTCACCCCCTCGACAAACTCTGCAAGATTGGGCGCGCTATTCTAAAGGCGTCCGGCGTCGTTTTTTATGGCAAGATTTGCTATGGGGCGAAAAAAGTCCGGCGGCGATCGCAATTGCGGTTAATATTGCCATAACCGCAGCAATTTTTATCCCTTGGATTTCCCTGTGGCCTGTGGAAAATTTTAGCAAGTATAGCGCAATTATCACCATTATTTTTGGCTCTTTACTCATGTTGTGCTATGCTATGGTGACGCAGATGTTCTCCCTCATGCACCTCAAACATGCCAAACTTTGGGGAATGGCCACGGCGATCGCGGCCACTGCATTACCCCTGTTTGCGATCGAGGTTCTAGTGGCCAAAAGCAAGCAAGCCTCTGTCCTATTTCTGCTGACGATGATGCCCTTTTTGGGAATCGAACATGCTTCCACCATTCACGTGGTTCTGGCCTTTTTATCCTATGTAGCCCTATTGGCCAGCTTGTCCGCTAAATTGAATCAGCAGCTCAACCGCCTCGGCGAATCCACCACCAAAGCACTATTGCGCGATTCCCTTTCCCGGAACTAACAGGAACGGCGATCGGATTTCTACCCGGAAAATCAACCATAGGTGCCATCAACGGGGACTAAACATCCCCGTCCACTTGACAAAAAAATCCGCATCGGGTACAATTAAACCGAGGGGGCACGCAGGACTTATGTGCAATGCTTTAATTGC
>NZ_JAYFEQ010000213.1:0-1576 GCF_055795085.1 Phormidium sp. CCY1219
GGATGTGCCGACCAGTTGGGAGAAGCCTAGAACCAATCTCTGGAATGTCAAGCCACCGCAAGCCGGGGCGTTAAGCAGTGATGCAAAATAAGCAAGCAGGTTTGAATTGGTTTAATTGGTTCAGCGCAGAAGCTGAGGAACCCCAACAGAGCTACCGCCTACCGAAATCAATGTGGCTTGTTATTGTTGAAAAACGGGATTAATGCGTTGCCGATCGCTCGAGCGACAAATTCGTTACCCTTCGGACTGAGGTGAATGTGGTCTCGGTAGAAGCGATCGCCCTGTTCTACCGCATTGAATTGGGGCAAAAAATCAATATATTCTATCTGCTGCTGCTGGGTAAACTCCTGCAAGCGCTGACGCAATTTCACTTCATAATCGCGCGGACCGGGTTCGCCGAGTTCGCGCCGCAATGGCGTCATTGCCAGGAGAAATTTACTATTATTTTCCCGCGCCAGTTGATGAATTTGGCGAATGGCTTCGATATTTTTGCCCACTAAATCGCCTTTTTCCTCCGGTAAAGAGGGCAGCGGGGGGGCGGGTAAAATGTAGCGAGTGAATGCTTCGGCGATCGCGAAAGGGGGTTTGCGCGCCGGATAGTTGCGATCGCGCCCCACCACCAGCGACGCGGGCATTCTGCCAAACAAATCATCCGTATTGATAGTCAACACCAACACCTGCGCCCCAAACATCCCAAATCGCTGCAAATACGCCAACTCATTTCGCGGTCCCCAGGAATTGGCAGAAGCATTATAAACTTCCACATCCGCCAGCGCAGACCCAGACTCAGACACCAACTCGCTTTTTAACTCTTGAGTCATCAAGGCGGAAATGGTATCATCTTGGTCAGTCCACCATCCGCCATTGGCCACAGAATCTCCTAACAGCAACACGCGCCAGGTATTCTCGGGCACCACAGGGGTAATGGCAGGACTCCGCATGGAATATTCGTTAATCTCCATGCGATTGCCAAACCGCCGCACTCCCTGATTCGGCGCGAGTCGATAGCCGATTTTGTCATCGGGAAGATAAATCGGCGGATTGCCAAACCCGACGATCGCCCTTAACCCCACCTCCACGGCGATCGCCAACCCAACCACCACAGCAAAAACAATCAGCGCGATTTTCACTCCCCCATGCCCTCAATCCATACTCCGCATTCTGCTGTCTAGATTAAACGCGATCGAGCGCATTTGACCAGCCATTCCCTGCACCTGTTTGCCCTCCCTTTGCCTTTATAGCAGTTCTCATATGGGTGAGGTAACGAATTTTTTACCTCGGAGGTGCAAGCGCGGTGGGGACTATTCGGCTGCGGATCGCATCAACCAACAGACCTGCTATATTTCACCACCACCACGCGATCGGTGGAAAAAAAACATACCAATTAGCGCAATGGTTATTTATCCCTAGTCCAACTCCCAGGGATAAAAAAAACATACCAATTAGCGCAATGGTTATTTATCCCTAGTCCAACTCCCAGGGATAAAAAAAACATGCCGATTAGCGCAATGGTTATTTATCCCTACTCCAATTCCAGGCATGGAAAAAAACATGCCTATTAGCGCAATGGTTATTT
>NZ_JAYFEQ010000214.1:0-1894 GCF_055795085.1 Phormidium sp. CCY1219
AACGTTCCTCTTGATTGATTACTGTTCGATCGGTATAGACAAGCCCTAACAGGAATTTGATTTCTGCCCACTCGTTAGGGAAGGCTTTACGAGGGCGAAGTTTAAAACTCTCCTTATAATAATCAATAGCTTTTCCTAAATTTTCACCTTTATCTCCTTCAATTCGATTTACATAACTATTAGACAAATTCATTTGCAAACCAACACACTGGTTTACCCAATAATTATAGTCGTGAGATTCTGAATCTCCATCAGAAATGACGAGCGCACTTTTACGACTGTTATAGTCATCTTCAATTATCGATTGAGAATCCAAATCGAAATAAGATGTAGCTGGCTCATCTCCAGGAGGAAATACTTTTTCAATATAAATCTCTAAAGCATTTTCGTAGGCAATAATGGCTTTTTCGATATTGTCTGCCTTCTCTCCTTCAATCCGGTTAATGTAGGTAACACCTAAGTTATATTGCGTATCCGCCCAAAGTTCAGGATATTTTTCAGGAGTCCGAATGATTAAAGCACTCTTATAGGCAGCGAGAGCGATTTCTAGATTCTCTGCCTTCTCTCCTCTGATGCGATTTCGGTAAGCATTGCCAAGATTATTTTGGGTAATAGCCCAATTTTCTAAACTGTTTTCAAAATAACTGTTAACTTCTAATGCTCTTTCGTAAGCAGCGATCGCCCTTTCGATGTTATTTTCCTGATTTCCTCGCTTCCGATAATAGTAAGTCGAACCTAGATCGTTTTGTATCGCGGCCCACTCTTCGGGATAGCCTTCACGAGTATAGACTTCTAAGGCAGCATTGTAATAGCGGATGGCTTGTTCTAAATTATCAGCTTTATTTCCACAAATTCGATCTTGATAAGTATTTCCTAACATCTTTTGTACGACTGCCCAGTCTTCTGGGAATGCTTGTTTATTGAAGATTTCCAAAGTAGAAGTGTAGTGGGCGATCGCTATTTCCAGATTCTGTGATTTCTGACCTTTTATCCGTTTGCGGTAATCAGTTCCCAGATTCTTTTGCACCATTGCCCACTCTTCGGGAAATGCCTCTTGAGTTAAAACTTCCAAAGCAGCGTTATCAAAGGCAATGGCTATTTCAAGATTATCTGCTTTTTGTCCTTGGATACGTTCAGAGTAATCAGTACCCAAATTGAGTTGAATTTTTGCCCAGTATTCTGGAAATTCCTGCCGCGTTAAAACTTCCAAGGCTGCATTGTAATAAGCTAGACTGATTTCTTGATTTTCTGCTTTCTCTCCATGAAGCCGGTGACTGTAGGCAAGACCCAAATTAAGTTGCACCATTGCCCAATTTTGGGGATATTCTTCACGGGTATAAACTGTCAAAGCAGCATTATGATAAGATATTGACCTTTCTACATTCTCTGCTTTTTGTCCTCGGAGACGCCTAGTATAGGCAATACCTAGATTGCTTTGTGTTCCTGCCCAATCTTCGGGATGGGTATTACGGGTGCAGATTTTTAGTGCTGCTTCATAGTACGCAATTGCCTTCTCTATATTTTCTGCTCTTTTTCCCTGGATGCGGTTACGGTAAGCTTCTCCCAAACCAATTTGTATTTTTGCCCACTTTTCTGGATAGGCGTTTCGGGTTCTGACTTCTGATACTGCTTCATAGTAAGAAATAGCTTGTTCAATGTTTTTTAATCGCTTTCCCCTTATTCTGTCTAAGTAGGTATTTGCCAAATTACTTTGCGCCATAGCCCAATCTTCGGGATGAGCTTCACGAGTCCAAATTTCCAATGCCGCGTTGTAATAGGCGATCGCTTTTTCTAAATTATCCGCCTTTTTACTTCCTGGAACATCGTCAGAGTAGATATTACCCAACCGATTTTGTAAACTCGCCCATTTTTTCGGTTCTGCCTCACGGGTTCT
>NZ_JAYFEQ010000215.1:0-5507 GCF_055795085.1 Phormidium sp. CCY1219
TCGCGTGGGGTTAGTAGATTTGATGACTTGGCAACAGGTCGATACCAATTCAGAAACTCCTGAAATAGATCCGATTGACTTACCGGATGGTGCTTCCCCTCAATCGATTGCCCTCGACCCTGGAGATAACTATGCCTACATTGCTGACGGCAAAATAGGAGCGCTTTACATACTGGATATCAATCCCAATTCAGCGACCTATCATCAAGTGATTCAGACTATTTCATGGCCCTCTGCATCATGGGGATTGCGCCAGATATCGATGAGTAGTGATGGCCGAAAGCTCTTCGTTGCGGCTCCCGATTTTTCTTGGCCGTTTTCTAACACTAATGGCCAGATTCACGTTATTAATATCGACCCGCGCGATCGCCCTACCAATCCTGATAACAATCCTCGATTGTGGCATGAAAAAATTGGCTCGATTTCTACTTATTCAGAGGTAGATGGTGTTTTCGCGAAGAACAATGGTGGGATTGCTTTTACCAACTCCAGACGAGATAGTGCGGGTTTTGGAGTCGTGGAAATCCTTAATGATGATCCACTTAATTTCACGGTGGGTACTCCCCGCTACGTCTCATTAGGTCTAGGCAGTATTAGCGATTACTTCGATATCAACTGGGCGGTGTCAGTAGACATTCTGAAGGATGGCTCTTACGCATTTGTGGCCTCTAAAAATAATAGCTCGCAAACCGGGTTAGAGAGTATTGATGGGCTGCGAGCGGGGAGTAATATTGGGATAATTAAAGACCCGTTTGGTTTTAATACGAAGTTAGTCGCAGCCACGAGACCGATTCCCGGTGGCAAAACGGCGGATTTGGTGCTTTCTAGTGATGAGAAATATCTGTATGCTTCTTACCCGGGTTTAGAATTGTCTGATTCAACGGATAAAGGTGGCATCTTCGTGTTTGATGTGGAGGAAATGATTGCCACTGTAGAAAATCCCGGGAATTTCTGGCTGGATAGTTTGAAGCGAGGGGTAGGCAGTGTTGGGTTTAATGAGAACACGAAACGGTTGGCGAGTGAAAATGATTTGGGATCTGTGCCGATTGATGATATTAATCCGGACATCAGTGTAGCGGCAGATTATGAGATTATTGGGGGCAATTGGCAGTATGACTTTACTTTTGGCGTTCCGGAGGACACGATAAAAGCTCCGCTGGGGATTGGAGGAATGCCGACGGGTTTGACCTTAGTATCGGCATCAAACCCGTTGCAATTGGTGAGTCCGGGAATCAGTGGATTTGCTGATTCTTTGACGCCTACATTCGAGTGGAAATTTGGGGATGAGGATGAGGATGATGTTTGTGCTTCTCCTGTTGATGAGGATGAGGTGAAGGAAGTAAGGCTTTATGTAAGCGTGTTTCCGAAGGGAGAGGGGTTGTTACCGGGGGATACCTGGCGGGAATTAGACTCACTCTCACCAGGAAGGGATTACAATCCGAATCGGATTTTGACGGCGACTTGGAAAGAGGGTGTGTGGACTTGGAATGGTGGCTCTCAAGCGGGTTCAAAAGACCAGTTTACACTGCCTAATGACCGAATATTGACGGCGGGTCAGGAGTATCATTGGGCGGTAGAAGCGGTGATTAATGGCTCACCGAGGCCAGTTGTTGAGGATAGTAAATTCCAAACTCCACAAGCGGTTCAACCCGGTATTGACGGCAACGCTTTTAGTAGCATCACAGTATTGACTCGGGGATTAGAAGTTCAACCCAATCTAATCAACCAGCAACTTGAACAAATGGCGTTGCACATCACCCAACCCTTCTCCCCAGAGGATGACGGGGGTTTAGTTATGTACTATGAACCGGGAACAGGTCAATGGTATTGGCGCAACAACCAAGGCACCAAAATTTACAACATCCCCGAAAGTAAATTTGGCTCTCCCTTAGTTCTCATCCCCGACTTAGAAATGACCCCTCATAAAACCGGCTATAATTCCGGGTTTGCTGAAGCCGCAGCCGATGCAATGTTCGCTTCTTTGGTTAGCTTAAACCAACAGTTAAACAACGACGCCTTCTTTAAGTCGCCGATGCATTTTATTGGCGTGGGTCAAGGAGCAGTTATCAACAGTGAAATCATTCAACGCATGGGAACTTTCTTCCCGAATTTGTGGGCAACTGATGATAACCGCGCTGACTTGATGATGACCACTATCGACCCTCACGATTTCAGCCAATCTTCTTTACCGTCGCCTTTACGAAGCCGGAATGACCCGGAAGTTAAGGTTTGGGAAAATGTCACATTTGCTGATAATTATTACCAAAATGTGGCGGAGTCTGAGGAACCGAGAACTAAGACAAGGAATGGACGGGAGATTGATGCCGCAGATTGGAATGTTGTTTTGAGCCAGAGGGCTGGTTTTACCCCGGATGACACTGAAAATAGTCCGCATCGACAAGCGTTAGCCTGGTATGCAGGAACGACTAATCTCAGTGGTAGCGAATTGCCACTGTTAGAAGGAGCAAGGGAAGGGGAGAAGATTTACCGACGTTTGGGCGATTTGGAACCTTTAGATCGTACTCCCAATAGCGATTTAACTTGGTACAGTCCTGATTATCGGGGATATCCTGACATTCATGGGGCGCAAAATGCACCTTGGGAGGGGATTGGTACGGGTTGGTTTTATTCGGTTTTGGGTGGGGGATACCAGAAGCGTCCCGATGCACTGTTGGGAGTTCGCACGGAGGTAAGTTTTGATAATACGGCACAACGGAGGATGCGGGGGGATTTTGCAGTTCCGACACTGTTTAATGGGAATTTTGATGCGATTACCAGTCGGTTTGAGCAACAGAATATTCCGGGGTGGTCGTTTTATAATGGCAATCAAAACACGACTCAAAATGTGTCGCAAAGGCATTTGGTGGAATGGAGTGATATAGGCAAGGAAGAGGGTTCAGTTGGTAGCTTAGACGCTGATTTTTTAGCTGGGGTTGGCTACGATATGAGTCAACCTAATTATGCTTTGAAGTTATCCAATGACGGGCAGAATCAGGTCACCCATAACCGTTTTGTGGTTCCGGAATGGGGTACGTTGCGGTTCGATTTGCACGTGCCGAAACCCAAGGATGGTCTTTTCAAGGTTTCTATCAAAGGAACGGAACCGGATGATGAGTGGCTTTCAGCAGGAGAAATCGATCTGAAGCTCGCTGAACATCCGGCTGAAAGCGAAAGCGCCGTTGGCTATTATGACTATGTAAACGGAGAATATATAGACCCCTACACTTACAGTCTTGATTATGCTTTACAGGGGTTTGAGACCTTCCATTTAGATATTCCCGAAAACCTGCGTGGGAAGTCGGCAGTGTTGCAATTTACCCTAGAAGGAGAGAGCACAGTTTATCTGGATGATGTGTTCTTCAAAAGCACTCATCTGAAGTTAGGCAATCCTACTTTTGCGCGTCCCTTTGAAGATACGCATCGAGAGAATTACCTGATTGAGAAGCCCCAATACTCCCTATCTTATAACGATGCGATTAAAGGACCTAATTGGGTGAGTTGGCAGTTAAATAAATCGTGGTTGGGAAATGTAACTAGACCAGGTCCAGAGGAGGCAAGAGCTATTGGCTATCCTCCTACTAACTTTCCTCCTGACTCAGTGTACTCTGCCGATATATTAGACTACCCGTGGCTATCAGACAGCACTCTTCCTACCGATTGGGTGAAAACTGCAAGTCCAGACTACAGAGCCAGCTTTGGACTTAATAAAGGACATATGACCCCGTCCGAAGCTCGAACTAGAACGAAGAAGGATATTTACTCGACTTACTTCACAACGAACGCACTTCCACAACATGAGGATGCTAATCAGTTTGGGGCTTGGAGAAAGTTTGAAGAATATAGCCAAACTACCGTTAAAAATGACAATAAAGAACTGTACGTTATTGCAGGCGGGTTTGGCTATGGTTCGGAAAGAAAAATCGGTTTTCCTTACCGAACCGTTCATAACAGCATATTACTGAACGATGGAGTTGTTTCTACGGATGGGAATGGTAGACCTAAACTAGCCTCTTCATTGCCGAAAGATTCAGATGGAAGACCCGATACCCAATTTAGCCTACAGCCAGTAGAAAATGCCAAACTAATTCGGGTTCCTGAATATATCTGGAAAATTGCTGTGGTCATGGAACCCGGTCAGGAAATAGCCGATATTACTGACCAGACTCAGGTGTACGCAGTGATAACACCTAACCGATCTCAACTCAGCACTCCAGGACCTTTTTCATTACCCAATGGAGTGATGAAAGATATTACGGATTGGAATGACTGGAGACAATGGCAAGTTAGCGTTGACTATCTTGAGGAGATAACCGGCTATGATTTCTTGTCCAATGTGCCTCAAGCAATTCAAAGAGCGATCGAAAGCTGAAGTCCGATTTCTCTGACCGCTTCTTCAGCGTCACGGCTACTTTTATTTTTGATTTTTTGGAGAAGACTGACGCAAAAATAACATTATAGGGGCTTCTGGGTTGACGCCTAATAGAGAAAATGCGTCAGTCATGTTTGAATAATTTTTCGTTCGTAAAATTCTCTTTTTCTCTTAGGACAGCTCGTTACAAAAAATTTAAGTTTCCGTACCGAATTAATTACACAGTTAAGGGCTCGATTAACTCAGGCGTCTAGCCCAAACGAATGTGTAATCTATTTTGCATACTTACTACTCGGGAAATGGTTCTGGATCGGTGATGACCTCTCCATTGGGCCAGATGGTTTCGCGGCATACGCAGTCAACGAAGACAATGTTGTCAAAAATGGCTCCTCTGAAATTAGTTCTACCTATCGAGGCTTCAAACATCTCGGCAGAGCTAAAATTAGCTTCTTCACAAATGGCATCGTACAAAGCCGTTTCTTGCAGCAGTACCCTTTCTAGGTTGGCACGCCTGAGGTTAGCCTCCACTAAAATAGAGAAAGACAAGTTAGCCCCTTCCAAGTTAGCCCCTTCCAAGTTAGCCCCTTCGAGATCGGCGCTAGTTATAGAAGCTAGTCTTAAGTCGGAGCCTTCTAAAATGGCATTTATCAGATTGGTTTGGTCCAGTTTGGCATTCCTCAAGATCGCAAATCTAAGATTAGAATTATTCAGAGTGGCCCCAAACAAGTTGGCACCAGTCAGGTTAGCCCGACTCAAGTCAACTCCACTTAACCGGGCATTCCTCAGATCGACTCTAGCAAAATCTCTTTCTCCCAAGGCATAACGTCTGAGTAACTCCTCAACCTCCATAACTCTCCTTCCAAATTTAATTGTACCTTTAATAATAGCGCGAGTGGTTCTAGTTCTGGCAAGTGAAAAGTTCTGTAGTGGCGAAAGAAACAGCCGATGCGATTAGCATTATCAATGCCCATGCGCCCGAATCAGTAATTGAAGCAGGCAGCAGCTCAGATTTATTACGCGCTAACATTCCCGTAGGAACAGAAGACCGGGAAGATAAACCAGTAGAATTGGTAGCCACCAACAATGCAACGCGAGCTTATGTGTTGTTACAAGAATCAGGTCGCGTGGGGTTAGTAGA
>NZ_JAYFEQ010000216.1:0-11790 GCF_055795085.1 Phormidium sp. CCY1219
TAATGGGGGCAAAGGGTAAAGGCAATGCTTTTATTGTGATAGGCACAGCCTGATGTGAACACCAACAACAACCGGAGGGTGGGAGAGGTTTCTTTCTTTTGTCAATTGCTTCCCTGGAAGGGAGTGACCATTGGACATCAAAGGTTTTGCCGAGGAGGAAGTATGAGGCATAAATGCCGGTTACGGCGGAGGTTAGGTTGGGGTAAGCGTCAGTTTGAGGCTCCTCGATGTCTATTGATGAAACGCAGAGGGTGAATCCAAGTTAATGACCAATCTACTGTAGCATTTCTCAGGTTAATTTTATCCTCCGCTCAGGGCAATTTCAGGTTCTCCCGTCACTATAGAACCGAACAAGGGTCAGGGATACCCGCACAGAGATTTGGCGCGCGCCAGGAGATTGGCATGAGAAGCTTATTCAAATTGACCTTAAGTGTTACCGTGGTGGCGGTACTGTCTTTATTTGCGTTAGTAGTGAGAGCTGGGGGATGGGACAACTTCAAGTTACACTACTTTTTTCTCACCCAGCATTTCCACGATGGAAGCCAAGACTTGAAAGATATCGAAAGCCAAAATATTGCCCTACAGGAAGTTTCCCGCATAGATTTAAGCCAACTGCTGAATGGAGGACCGCCCAAAGATGGAATTCCCAGTCTCGATCGCCCCCAATTTGACACAGCAGACAGCACCCCCTTTGACGCCGACGACTGGGCGATCGCGGTGGTGATTAATGGGGAAGCGAAAGCCTATCCCCTGGGGATTATGAACTGGCATGAAATCGTCAACGATACTTTGGGCGGAGAAAATATCACCGTGTCTTACTGCCCACTGTGCGATACAATTGTCGCATTCAAACGCGGCGATACTACCTATGGGGTTTCCGGGAAATTGTATCAAAGCTGTTTGGTGATGTACGATCGCGCCGACGATACCCTATACGCACAACCCTGGGGCATGGGAATCGTCGGCCCCAAGGTCAATCGCACCTTAGCGCGCCTCCCAGCGGTGAAAACCCGATTGGGCGCGTGGTTGGAAAAACATCCCGACAGCCAAGTGCTTTCCCCCGATACGGGATACAGTCGAGACTATCAGAGATATCCTTACGGCAGTTATTATACAGACGAGACACTGGTATTTCCCGTGCGAAACCGAGAACAATTGGAGCGGCATCCGAAAGATATTGTGAGTTATATTTGGCATGCCGATGAGGGAACGCCCCCCGATCGCTTTTCCGGTGCGAGCGAACAATTCGTCCACGAGCGAATGCGCCAAATCGGCGAGCAAACCGTACAATTCAACAATCGAGAAATTCGGGCGCGCTGGGATGGGGAATTAGAGACTGTAATTGTGGAAGAACTCGACGGCACGCCGATTCCGAGTTCTACAGCATTTGCCTTCGTGTATCCCGCCTTTTTTGGGGAATAGAACCGCCGCGATCGCCACAGATAGTGAGTTTTTCTGCCCTCAAATCGAGGGAGGGCACGGGAGTACCGTGCCCTTCCAAGGCAAAAACCTCCAAGCGAGAAAGGAGATTATTGAGGAGAATAACGCCCGATGAGAGAGCCATAGGGATTGTAGACTTCTAGGGTCAGGCGAGCGTTATCTGCGATCGCTTCGAGAGCGGTTTTTAACGTATTCACATGTTCGTCTACGCCTTGGCGAATTTTCGGATCGTTTTTCTTCTGGGCCGTTGCGGTAGTTTCTTGCAGCTTGTTAAGGTAATCGGCGGTGAGCCAAACGCTGATTAAATTGTCGGTTACAGTATATTCGCAAACCGTGGGTTTTCCTTCACAAGTTTTCTTCAAATCCGCCCGCGCTTTTTGCAAGCGCACCGCTTTTTCCAGTTTAACTTTTGCCTCGTCACGGGCGGTTTTGTACTCCTTAATTAAACCCGCAACTTTGGGATAATAGAAGGTTCCCGTGGGAACTTGTTCGGCATAAGCGATCGCCTGATTCCAGCGAGCCACCGTGAGACTCCATTGATTTTCCTGGGCCCGTTTGGCAGCGAGGTCTGCTTCTAACAGGGCTTGATTGTACGCATCTTCGGCAATTTTTTCTTTCATTTTGCGATCGCGAGCCAAGGCGAGTTGGGCGCGATATTCCGGCAATAATTCCTTTGCTTCCTGATGCGCCATCGTCTCTTGCGGCAGGGCTTCGAGTTGGGCGATAACGCCTTCCCAACTGAAATAAACCTTTTCCCAACTGTCAAAAGAGCGCGCCACCCCACTGCGAGCTTTTGCCACATTTGCCGCCAAGCGAGCTTGTTGGAATTGGGCGTTAGCCGTTTTTTCCGTATCGATTCGCAGTTCGATTTCAGCCAAATTCGCGCGGTAGTTGCTTAACTTTTCTTGCGCCAAAGGGTAAACCGGCGAATCTGACTCCACCGATTCCAGAGCAGCGATCGCCTGACGCCACACCTGAGCCACCGCTTGCCAAACTTCAGCCGGGTGGGGGGGATTTTCCCCTTTTTCCACCGCATCCAGACCGGTTTGCAGGGCTAAAATCATCTCATCTAAGCCTTCAGACAAGGTGCGATTGCGTTGCAAAAGGCGCTCCCGGGTGGGAAAATGACGAGACCAGAGGGGAATTTGGGTGAGGATATCGCGAGCGGCGGTTAATTGATCCCGCGACTCCACCAGTTGTTGGATGTATTGAGCCTGATTGAGGGTATTTGCCGAAGCGATCGTCAACTCATCCGCCGTCAAAATTTCCCGACATGGGCGCAGCACGCAGGGACGAGACACCGCATAAGCGGCGATCGCTCCCCCCGCCAGGGCCAGGAAAACTCCCGCATAAACCGACTTCGGCCAAGATTTGCGCCTCGGGCGCGACGAGTGCTGGGGCGGGCGTTTTGTCGCCACCGGGCGGGGAGCCTGCTCGAAAGCCGAGTCTGGCGGTGGCATGTCGAAGGGATTGAGGGGAAAAGCGGCGATCGCCAAATCCCTAGCCTGAATTGCCTCCGCGCTCAACTCCTCTGGGGGGTGATTTCCCATCGGCGATCGCGCCGGTTTTTTGGGCAACAGCACTGGCTCATCATCCCTCGGTGACGCCACTGCCCCCAGGGGTTGAGCGCTTCTAAAAGCATGATACGCATAGGGCTGCTTTTGACCCCGCAAGCGCAGATAAAGCCGTAACTCCCCCTTCAATTGGGGGACTAAGGCGAGGATGGCTTGCTTGAGCGTCCGAAAAGTCCCTTGCACTTCCAGGTTGACCTCGGGGGAGTGTTCCCCCAACACCAATAAATTCCCGCCCTTGAGGGCACAGCGAATCCGCAACGGCAGATTCTCGGGCAGTTGAGAGTGCAAGCGCTCTTCGATCAGCTCGGCGACGGTTTGTAAATCGTTGTGGCGTACTGCTGTAGTCATAAGAGATTACCACCGATGTAGTCTTAAAATCGTGAAGCTGAAAAAATTTTAACTTCAATCGGGAGCGAACCACCGATTTGAGGGGTTCTTTCGTTCCCCTCAACATAGCCATCGGTTCTCCCGGGGGCGTCGAAGACTTCGAGAGCGGGGAAACCGGGCTGCGGCACTTCCCCTATTTTATGCCCCCCGACGCCCAGAAATTTGTTAAGGTTTTTTGCAGCTTTATTGCTGTCGAGGGCACTCAGGAGCAGCCTTTGGACAATGCCGTCCACTCCTCCATCCATTGGCAAAAGCGCTCCTAAGTAGAGGAAACTACACATTATAAACTAAATGAAGCGGTATGCTCCAACTAGACCCGACGCCGGAGATTTCCGGGGGACTCGGGAGAGCAAAATAGTTTCAACAGACGTTTTCCACACCTATGGATTTATTAGAGTACCAAGCCAAAGAGTTATTCAGGGAAATGGGGATTCCGGTTTTGCCCTCGCAACGGATCGATCATCCCAAAGACCTTAAGGGACTGAAGATTCCCTATCCGGTGGTTCTCAAGTCTCAAGTCCGGGTCGGCGGACGCGGTAGAGTCGGCGGGATCAAATTTGTGGCAAATACCATCGATGCCGTAGCAGCGGCGCAAAACATTTTTCATCTGCCGATCGCGGGGGAACATCCAGAGGTTCTGTTAGCAGAAGCCAAATACGACACCGATCGCGAACTGTATCTGGCGGTGGTACTCGATCGCGCGGCCCGTCGTCCGGTGCTGCTTGGCTCCCAACAAGGAGGCACCAGTACCGAATTGGCAATGGAACAGATGCAGCAGGTGGTGGTCAATGAGGAGTTTTCGCCGTATTATGCCCGACATTTAACCTTGAAGATGGGATGCAGCGGGCCGCTGATCGAATCGGTGAGCGATATCGTACAGAAAATGTACGCCCTGTTTGTGGAAAAAGATTTGGATCTGGTGGAAATCAATCCCCTGGGGATCTCTCCCACGGGACAAGTGATGGCGTTAGATGGCAAAGTTACGGTGAATGATGCGGCGATCGCTCGTCATCCTAGTCTGCACGAATTAACCTGGAAAATCGACAACAATGGCTCGGAGTCGGAGTTGAGCCAGACGCAAAGAGAGTTTATCTCTAAGGTGAATTTTGTCGAACTCGAGGGCAATATTGGCTTGCTGTGCAATGGGGCGGGCCTGACGATGGCAACCCTGGATTTGGTGTATGCTACAGGGGGCAAACCGGCGAATTTCGTCAATTTAGGCGGCGAATCTCGCTGGGATTTGACCCCGGATGAATTGAGCGATCGCCTAGATGCCAGTTTGGATCTGGTGGCCAAAAGTAAAAAGGTCAAAGTGGTGTTGGTGAATGTTCTCGGCGGTTTGGCCTCTTGCACTCAAGTGGCGGAAACTATCGCTAAGGTTATGGAACGACATGCCCGCGCCCAAGGCTCGACGAATCACGCGACTCCTTGTCAGTTCATTGCCCGTTTGTATGGCGAAGATCTCGCTGCAGCTCAAGAGATTTTAAAGCCGTTTGATGTGGCGATCGTCGAAAGCTTGGATGACGCGATCGCGAAAACGGTGCAACTGACCCGCAAGAAGTAAGCCCAGAAACTCTAGGGGAGTTTTTGGCCAGGGGGGGATTTTTTAGGCTTTTTCCAGACTGCTTGCGATCTCCATTCCTGGCCAGAAGCCAGACAAAAAACTCGATAACCGATAAGGATTTGAAATGCAACGATTCGAGCGCCCCAGCGTGAGGGTTTTAACTTGAGGAGGTTGAATGAATTTTACCAACGATAAGACAGTGATTGTTCAGGGGATCTCAGAAGCGATCGGCTCGATTCATGCTAGTGCAATGAAAGCCTATGGCACCAACGTAGTGGCGGGAATCGGCCCGGGTCACGGCGGAGAAACAATAGATGATATTCCGGTGTTTGATACCATCGAACAAGCACTCCCAAAGGTGGGATCGGTGGATACCAGCGTGATTGTGGTTAAGCCTTATGCGGTTCTGGATGCAGCCCTAGAAGCGATCGCCGCCGGTATCCGCCAACTGATTCTCATCACTGAGGGCATGCCTCCCCTGGATATGGTGAAGCTGATGCGAAAGGCAGAAGCTACCGATACCCTGGTGGTCGGCCCGAATACCCCCGGCATCATCGTCCCCGGAAAGCTTCTGCTCGGCACTCACAAAAGTGATTTCTATACCCCCGGTTCCGTGGGCCTCATCAGCCGCAGCGGCACCCTAACCTATGAGGTGGCTTTGAACCTCACTCAGGCCAAACTCGGCCAATCTCTGGTAGTCGGCATCGGCGGCGATGCAATTTTAGGCTCGTCTTTTGCCCAATGGCTACAAATTCTAGATGAAGACGAGACCACTGAGGCGATCGTCTTAGTCGGCGAAATTGGCGGCACTAACGAAGAAGAAGCCGCTCATTACATCTCCGAAACCATCGATAAACCCGTGGTCGCTTATGTGGCCGGTCGTCATGCCCCCAAAGGCAAGCGCCTCGGTCATGCCGGCGATATTATGGCCGCTCAACTCTCCACCGGAAAACGTCACAATGTCAGTCTCGTCGGCGCTGACCCAGATACGGCGCAAAGCAAAATTGAAGCGTTTAAAGCCGCGAAAATTCCCGTGGCTGAAAGCCCTTCCGAAATTCCCGACCTGGTGAAAAAAGCTCTCAAACCCACCAGGAAAAAGTAACACCCGACCCAGGGGAAAGGATGACAGCCCCGCACAAGCTCGACTTGGCGTTTTCTTCGGGTTTCCTTTCATCCCTTCCCCCTCTGCCTTCGGTCTGTCATTTCGCTCATTCTAACCATTCCGACTCGAGTGTTTTAATTATGGATGCCAAAACGGTCTCCTCTATTCAATATCTGGAAATCAAAGCCGCATCGCTCTTGCTTTATCAATCAGTTCTGCAAAATGACGTGGGGGAAGCTTTTGTTAAATTAATCCAAGCTATCTATCAAAGTTCTGCCGGCGGTGCCGGTGGTATAGTGGGACTGACTTGCTTAAAAGCGTATGGCCAATGGTTTAAAACCATTGCCGCGCAAAAAATGAGCTGGCAAGATTATTTAATCGCCCAAATCCTGCGCGATGAAAACCCTTTTACCCAACAAGCGCAGCAGCGTTCTCTAGACAAGATAACCCCCGCCCTCGTTGCCGCTGCCAAACACGATTTAGATGCCCTTCAAACCCTTTACCATTGCACCAGCAACCAACTCAGTGAATGGGTACAACAAGCATCCGGTTTGCCCATGCCTCCGGTGGTTTGGCATGAACAGAACCGGGTAAAGTATGAAAAAGGGGCAATTGAAGAATTGCCCCACAATTCGGAGGTACGAATCATCGCATCTCTAAAACAACAAAAAAAATGGGCCGATACCCTTCAGGAGTTAGTCCCCTTTTACCAAAAACAAGGTACGGGGCAATTGGCTGAGTATCGCGCCTTTACTTGGCAATCAGGGCAATTAAGAAGCATCCCACACCCCGATCCGATTCGGTTGACGGATCTCGTCGGCGATGAGTTCCAGCGTCACTCCTTGGTGCAAAATACGGAATTTTTGCTGGCTGGTTTGCCCGCATTGCACGTATTGCTTTACGGCAGTCGCGGCACCGGCAAATCTTCGTTGGTTAAGGCACTGTTGAATGAATACAGCGATCGCGGTTTGCGCTTGATAGAAGTTCCCAAATCACAGCTCAAACATTTACCCATTATCACCGAAAAACTGCGCCGCGCTCCCCATAAATTTATCATTTTTGTCGATGACCTTTCCTTTGAAGAAGATGACGATTCCTTTAAAGCCCTGAAAGTGGTTTTAGAAGGCACTTTAACCGCCCGTCCGCCCAATGTGGTGGTCTATGCTACTTCCAATCGCCGCCATTTAGTGCGCGAGTTTTTTGCCGATCGCCCGCGCCCCAGTGCCGGCGATGAAATCCACGGCTGGGATACGGTTCAGGAAAAGCTCTCCTTTAGCGATCGCTTCGGTTTGACCTTAACCTTTGAACCCCCCTCTCAAGAAAAATACCTCAACATTGTCCGCACTTTGGCTGCCCAATTTCAACTCGATATGCCTCCAGATACCTTAACCGCCAAAGCCCTCCAATGGGCCACCCGTCATAACGGCAGATCCGGACGCAGCGCTCGTCAATTTATTGACTTCATGCGCGCCGAACAATCCCTGCAAAAGACGCAATCGGACTAATCTGGCACGCGCCCTTTCCCAGCTTATTTTAGTTTACCCCATAAAAAACACTTGATGCGGATTTCCCTCATCCACCGGGGAAGATAAAATAGAATGATTTAATAGATTTAGGTTGATGCAAAAAACATTTATTACCTCTGTTGTAGCGATTGGAGTTATTTTAGGCTCTTGCGGATTTTATAACGCTTCATCAGCACCCACCTTCAACACCACCGAATCCACTCAACCCCCCGTGTACGGCTACCGCGTGGTCAATGCTTATCCTCACGACCCTTTGGCATTCACTCAAGGGTTAATTTACCATGAGGGATTTCTCTATGAAGGCACCGGTTTGCGGGGTCGCTCCTCTCTGCGCCGCGTGGAACTCGAAACGGGAAAAGTGGTGCAAATGAAACGGTTAAATGCGCGCTACTTCGGCGAGGGAATTACCATTTGGAATGATAATATTATTCAACTAACTTGGACGTCTCGTGTGGGATTTGTGTACGATCGCGAAACTTTTGCCCCACAGGAGGAATTTACTTATCCTACAGAAGGATGGGGACTGACTCACGATGGCGAACAGTTGATTATGAGTGATGGAACCGATGTTCTGCGCTTTCTCGACCCGGAAACTTTCACCGAAATTCGTCGGGTTCAAGTGCGCGATCGCAATCGTCCTATCCCCCGACTCAACGAACTCGAATACATCAATGGAGAAATTTTTGCCAATATTTGGCAAACCAATTTTATCGCCCGCATTTCTCCCGAAACCGGTCAAGTCGTCGGCTGGATCGATTTAACCGACTTGCTGGATACCAAGGCGATATCCCAACCCGTGGACGTGCTCAACGGAATTGCCTATGATTCTAAAGGCGATCGGCTTTTCGTCACCGGCAAACTCTGGCCCCAACTGTTTGAAATCGAACTGATTCCCAAATCTTAAATCGAGCCATGAAACATTGAGAATAGAGAAATATTACCTCGTTCCCAGCATGTGCTGGGAACGCCTTTTTCGATGCAGAAAATCGCGAGTACACCCGCAAATTCAACCCTTCAAAACTCAACAATTTTTCCCTTAAAAAGCCTTACATATCTTCATCATTAAACACGGGTTTTAACTTTTCAATTAAGCCTTTTTCCCAAAGCTGCAACGTCTCCGGCGACACCATCCCCGGTAACACGCTAAAGGTGCGAACCAGAATTTCAATTCCTAAAGCGTGCATTTTCGTAAATAACGGCAATTGTCGGCTGGTTTTCCATCGCTGACTGATGCTGGTATTAGAAATGCCGATATAAACTAAATTTTCCGCCCATTTTCCTTTGGAATCGTAGACAATAAAATAAACGAAAAACAAACCGGGAAAATCGGGCAAAGATACGATTTCCTCGTTCAGCAATTCCTTAAATTCCACAAACTGCAAATGATACGCCGCCCAATCATAAATCTGTTGCGGCGTCAGTTGCTCAAATGGATTGACACCAGAAACCGGAACCAGAGAGGTTTTTTCATTCACCGTTCGGGACATATCGCTGGATTTAGTCATTTTCTTTGGTAATGGGTTGGGCGAGGGCTCCACTGAGGAAAACTCCGCGCGATCGCGCTGACTCCATTCGCGCAACACCCTCCCTAGACTTCTCCTTTATTTTACCCGACCGCGACCACAAAAAAGTCCCCCAACCCACCCCTTTTTTACATATATCAGGTCCTAAACGCCTTCCCCTCACATGCTGGACAACCCTCCTCGAGGTTTCGCCTCCTCCTCAACTCAACTTAAGCATTGCCTTATCTCAAAAACTCCAAATCCTCCCCTACCCCAATTCTCATAAAATATAAAAGCTTAATTGAAAGAAGAGAATATTCCCCATTATTGCCCCAGATTCTTCATCCCTTCCGGACATTCAATATTGCCATTTTGCACGATGGGTTCCGCCGATAAAGCCGCTAAAACCGCATCTGCAGACGGCGATTCGCACAACACAGATACAGGAAGCATTTCTTCTGGTTTAGTTGCATCGGGATTGACTTCGGAATTCGGCAATGCTACCACAATTCCCAGGTAATTTTGCCTTGGTGGTTTCTTAAGGTTTGTCGGGTACCACTCTAACAGCTTCTCCGTTATCTCATCAGGAGGAGGTTGACGATAAATGCCATAATTTAAAACCGCAGTATGGCTCATTTTAATTCCATACCGATGAAAGGGTTTGCTGTTTTTGGTAAAGCTAATCTGTAGCGCTTCCACGGAATTAGCAAAGCGTTGATATTTGGAAAAATAAACTTTCTGTGCAGTGTTGATTTTTTTTACAGTTTTTTGGCAAGCTAGACTCATTGAAATTAAGCGGCTTTTTTCAAGTTCCACAAAAATTCGATACATAATCAACCCTTGCAAAGGTATCATTACTGCTAATAACAGTAAGACTTTATAAAACCCGATCGCCCATTTCTTTTTCCCCTTCTCTTCACTCATCATTATTCCATCCTCCTAACCTTGCTTTACTCTACAATATTCCCAATTTTGCCACCTTTTCCTACCGGGACACTCAAGGGAGTTTGTACAGTGTCACCCGCTTCCTCCCCAGGGGTTTTTTTTCTCAAATCCATCGAGTACCTTTTCCATCAGGGGTCGCAACTTGGCCACTTGTTCCGTGCGAATCACCACATCCCAAAATGGTTCAAACTTTTTCCACGCCCCAGAATAGAGTAAATGACGCATTTTTTGCGACCAACTTTCTTTGGTGGATGCAGCAGCAAAAATCGATCGCCAGCGATAAAATTCTCGATAGGCCCGCCAGTATCCTGCTTCTAATTCCCCTGCAGTCATTTTGGCGGGGCGATACACCACATGGCGGGTATCGTATAAATTCCAATTTGTGCTGGTAAGGCGGTTTTCTTCTGCCATTCGGCGATAGAGTTGCGTACCGGGATAAGGGGTTAAAATGTGAAAAGTAGCAGTTTCAATGCCTTGGTTAACTGCCCATTCCACAGTGCGATCGCATACCGTGGAATTATCCTCATCCATACCAAATACAAAACTGGCATTAATCATCACCCCGCACTCGTGCAATCGGCGAATCGCCTGGTTATAATCGCGATTCAGGTTATGATATTTGTGCTGGCGTTTCAGGTTTTTGGCGTTTAGGGTTTCAAACCCCACAAATAAACTTCTCAGTCCGCTGTCTGCGGCTTTTTCTAACAGTCCCGGTTGCAATATGGCTTCCACGGTACCGGCAGCTTGCCAAACCCGTCCCATGCCTTTCATTCCGTCAAATAATGCCCGGGCAAAAGGCAAATTGCCAAACAGATGATCGTCGAGAAAAAATAAATGCCGTCCCGGTAATTCTTCGATTTCGGCTAAAGCGCGATCGACCGTTTGGGTGTAGAAGGATTTGCCCCCTTTGAAGAAGGATTCTTTGTAACAAAAATCGCAATGGTGGGGACATCCGCGAGAGACCACAATCGAGTTCGGAACTAAGTACAACTGGCGCTGAATCAAGTCCCGGCGAATTTTCGGGAGGTGGTGCAAAGTTCGATCGCGCGAAATGTAAATTTTCCCCGGATGTCCCGCCCGCCAATCTGCTAAAAATTGCGGCCAAGTATCTTCCCCCGGACCGAGAAAAATGGTGTCTGCATGAGCGATCGCCTCCGTGGGTAATGCAGTCACCTGCACTCCCCCCAGGGCCACATAAACCCCTCGTTGGCGATAGCGATCGGCAATTTCATAGGCGCGATAGGCTGAAGTGATGTAGGTCTGAATCACCACTAAATCCGGTTCGTCATCTAACTCCAGTTTCTCCACATGCTCGTCTTGGATGCAAATGTCATCATCCTCGTCAAAAAATGCCGCCAATGTCGCTAACCCCAACGGCGGAAACAAAGAATATTTAATCGATCGCCAATGAGGACTAATCGCTTCCGTGAGGGCCGGCAAAATCATTTTAACTTTCATCAAGTCACTCCCGGGAATAGAAGACAGAACCAGATTCCGATACTTAAAGGGTAAGCGATCGGACTTCATCCCCCGGGAAATTTACCGAAAAAATTAACATTTGCCCCCCAATCCCGGCGGGGATGTTCATCTCCGGGCGGCTGTTGCTAGAACGATTAACCCGGAGAAATTAATCCCAGGCGGGGGTTGCTGAAACTATTATCCTCACTACCCTCCAGTGTTCTTTATACCATTGTTCTTGAAAAACAAAACAGTTGAAATCCCCCCTTAGTCCCCCCTTTCTAAGGGGGGA
>NZ_JAYFEQ010000217.1:0-3816 GCF_055795085.1 Phormidium sp. CCY1219
GTTACCGCTACGGCTAACCCGGGAGGAGAGAGAAGCAAGCACCATTGACGCACCATTGTTTTGACTCCTAGTTTTTCGTTTATACTATCCTGCGAAAACACTCTTCGGAAACGGCATTTACTTTTGTGCCGTTTCCTGCAAACCGTAACTCCCGCTCCTTTAAAACTTAAAAGAGCCTTTGGGGATTCTATCATCATTCTGGGGCATGGTTTGCGAATCTGAATCCATCGGTGTTTTTTGCTGCTGCTTCTCCAGGGGGTTTTGAATGAGGTAAAAGCATTGGTTATATGCCGTACCTGGGTTGAGCGTCCAATCGCCCCGGTAGGGAGTGACCCGGAATTCGTCAGCGGATTTGACCACAATGTTGTATTGTCCGGGTTTGAGGGTGTAGCGTCCCACTGGACCGCGTGCGGGACAAGATTCGGGACCTTTTCCAATATATTTCTTGCAGTCGAAACAGGGTTCTATTTCTTCGATGATGGTTTCGGATCCACTGAAAATTAACTGCATTTTTGTGGGGGAATCGTTCTGAATTTCTAGGACGGCATAACTGCTATCTGTATAGCCGATTTGTTGAGGTTGCAGAAGGGTTGCTGCGCCCTGTTGTTTGGCTTCTGCGATGATGGAGTGGGCTAATTTTTCTTTGGTTTTTGGGGCAAGTTCGTGTTTGGGATAGGCGTTGAGAAATTGTCCGTAGATGACTGCTGCCTGACTGTATTTTTCTTGGGTTTCGTACAATTTGCCGCAACTTTGGTACAATGGCGGTAAGTGGTTGGAGCCGATCGCAAGCAGTTGATTTCGCCGAAAAGACTCTAACTGCGCGCAGAGTTTTGGATTGGTGAGTTTGGCACTGTCGGTTTCTGTGAATAGGTTGGCGGCGTTTTTTTGGATTGCGGAGCGCAATGCAGTATGGGGAGAGAAGGCCAATAACTTATTATAAGCAATCAGGCTGCGAGTTGCCTGCCCGGATTCCTGTCGGGCGATCGCTTTTTGGAAGGCTTTGCATTGGCGTTTTTTCGATTGAGCGCTACGCCCTAAGTTCTGGAAATCCGTCGGAAACCAGCGAGCGCTCACTCGCTCGAATTCAGCGATCGCTGCTTGGCAATTTCCACTTTTATACGCCCGATCGCCGCGCTGGTAATCCTTGTAACTCAGATATCCGCGCACGTAACTCCAGGTCAAAATGCTGGCTAAAAGCACGGCAACATAATACCAAATCCAAAAGGAAGAAGGAGAGGGTTGGGGAGAAGGTCTGCGAGAGCGAAAGACTTGGGACATGGGTAACTCCTATGGTAATTTACAGTGCTATTAAGGACAGAACAAACAACAAATTTGGATAAGGATTTGGGTGATTGGAAAAGGCGATCGCCTGCGGGGAGTTGCGTCAGGGAGTGTGCATTGCGCCGCGCGTGCGATCGCGGGCCTCCCCATCCCATCCCTCAACAGAGTGACTCGCGCCTTTGTTTCTCACAGTAAGAGCCAATTCACTTTGTTAGCATGGCGTCAGGCAAGACCAAGGTGCGAGCAGCTTGGGGGAAACTTTGGGGTGGGAATCAATTCGATCGCGTTAGTTCCAGTTCCCTCTGCAGTTGGTTGTAGAAGTCGTAATAATGTTGATAACCCGCGAGGTAAGACTGACGCTGTTCGCCGTCTACGGGGCTAAGTTCTTCGAGAATGGCAATGGCGGCTTCAACGCTACCCAAAGCCTCTGTGAGATTCCCGAAACTGCGTTGGGCGATCGCAAGACCCAACAAGGCAGCGGCTTCCTGTTGTTTATCTCCCTCTTCCCGAAAGATAACCAGGGATTGGTTGAAGTAGTCTAGGGAGGTTTGCTTGTTTCCCATCATCCAGGAAACTACGCCCATCATAGTGAGTATCTTGGCTTCCCCTGTTTTATACCCTAGCTGCCGATAGATAACCAAGCATTGGTTGTAGTAGTCCAGGGAGGTTTGGAAGTTCCCTAACTCGTAGTAAGCTAGGGCAGCATCCCTGAGGGCGATGGATTCCCCTATAATATCGCCTGCTTCTCGCAACAAGGGTAAAGCGCGATTGTAGTAGTCCCGGGCGGTTTGCCACGCTTCCCGACCTTTGTAAATATAGCCAATCCAAACCAGCGATCGCCCTTGTTGGCGGGTGTTCCCTGCTTCTTGATACCGGGCGATCGCTTCTTCAAACTTGGCGATCGCCGCCGTTGCCGATTCTGGGGTTCCTTCCCGAAACAGTTTCTCTGCCTGTTCGTATAAGCGATCGCCGTCTGGGGTGTTATTCTCGGCGGCGATCGGGTTTGGGCGATCGGCTACCGGGGTTTCCTGCGGTTCTAAAGCAGAGGAAACCGCTTGAATGGCGCTGCGGACGATTGCTTCTTGTTCTTCGTTGTCGAGTTCTTGAAATAACGCCAGAGATTGGTTATAATACTCTAGAGCCGTTTCCAACTCCTCTAGAGTTCGATAAGCCGCGCCGATATATTTCAGGAGATACGCTTGGGAAGCTCCCTCGTCCAGTTCGCGGAAAATAGGCAACGATTGGCTATAGTAGTCTAGCGCCTTTTGGTGCTCTCCCCGAACGTGGTAAATTAAGCCAATATTCCTCAAATTCTGGGCTTCGAGTTGGCGATATCCGGTGTTGCGGGCGAGTGACAAGGATTGTTGGTAGGAGTCCATCGCCGCCTCCCATTCAGCTTGAACGTAGTAAACGTGGCCCATCTCCCGGAGAACGATCGCTTGCTGTTCTTCTTCACCCAATTCTCGCGCTTGTGATAGGGCGATATCGTAGTAGTACAGGGCGCGGGGATAGTTGTTTAGGTCGGAGTGCATATGAGCGATCCAAACTAGGACGCGAGTTTCCTGGGTGCGATCGCCGACAATGCGGTAGAATTCTAGGGCCGCTTCAAATTTCGGGATTGACTCCAACCAAGCTTCTGTGGTATAGCGATCGTGCAGTTCTATTCCTTCACTAAATGCCTTGTGAGCAAAGATGCCAATCATCTGGCGAAGGGCAGCTTCCCAGTCCGGATCCTCCACTTGCCGCGCTCCAAATAGGGATTGGCGCAAGTAGCTGAGGGATTGGGGCAAATCGCCTAATTCGTAGTACATGTGACCCATTCCCAGCAGGGTGACGGTTTCCAATTTGCGATCGCCGGTTTGCCGCAAGAGGGAGAGGGATTGCTGATAGGAATCTAACGCCAGTTGCGGGTTGCCTCGCGCTTGGTGTACCAAAGCTAACTGATGCAGGATTCGCGCTGCTTGTTGGCGATCGCCGGCTTCGCGATACAGTTTCAGCGCTTCCTCGAACTTGACCAGGGCTTGTTGTAAGGATTTGGGGGTTTTTCGTTCGTAAAGTTGTATCCCTTCTTGCCACAAGCGATCGGCTTCAGTGCCTTCTACTTGAGCGATGGAACTGCGATCGCTCTCCACCGATGCCGATAGTAACGAGTCCATGTCCCGCGCAGAAAACGCCGCCACCGAACTCGACCACAGTAACAAAATTACCGATACAGCTAAACTGTTTCGAGACAGAAGAAACACCCAGTAACTCACCATGATTTTGACTCCTTTTTTAGTTAAATTCTATAAAATAAAGCGGGGCGATTGAAATCGCGGCTACACAGGCGATATGCGATTGTAATCGCCGTCTCCATCCGCTATCAACACCCAGTTTCCAAGGAGGCGATCGCCTTGATTCAGACCCCTGACCCAAGGGAAAAACTGTCATTATTTCCACTCCCCCTGCAACGTAAACCCCGCCCAAAAATAGGGCGATTTCCACTCCTCACGTTGCCACATCTCCAACTGCGCCTCCCGCAACGCTTCCGCCGGG
>NZ_JAYFEQ010000218.1:0-1473 GCF_055795085.1 Phormidium sp. CCY1219
GGAAGCCAACAAATAGTCCGGGCTAGGGAAATACCCGGAGGTGTTATCGTTTTTGGCTCTGGTAAGCGCCAACTCTTGGTTAGAGGTTGGGCCCTCCAAGCTGCGTGGCTTCAGCCCGCAGAAGTTGACCTCCGTTTACTTATTGATTCTGGATCTGTTTTTTATGTTGGTTATTTCTCAGTCTATCACATAACCTTTGCTCAGATAATTTATTCAGCTTCCAAGTTCCCGATTCAATTTCGGGGCTATCTCGGGAAGCTTTGCGAGGCTGAACCTTTCTGATTTCCTGGGTTTTCCGGATTAGCGCGATCGCCGTCGCCACCTTTGAAGTTGCGGTGGCCACGGCGATCGCTCTCCTCCGAGGCTCCTTTCTGCCGTTTACTCGATCTCCGAAATGGTCTTAGCCATTTCAAAATCGTTTTCCGTTAACCCCCCGGCATCGTGGGTGGTCAGGGTGATGGTGACTTGGTTATAAGAAATGGCGAGATCTGGGTGATGTCCCGCTTGTTCTGCTGGATCCACCAGTTTGTTCACAAAGGCGATCGCTTCGACAAAATCCTTTAATTTCCACACTCCCCGCAGTTCTTTTCCCTCCACGCTCCACTCATCTGGGAGCTGTTGCGATCGCTGTTGAATTTCGCTTTCACTGAGCAACTGAGCCATTCTTTGTCCTCTAGGTCTGCTAACAAATATTTTTTATTGCTTTTGCTCTTATTCTTTTTCCTCTGCCGAGATGATTTTCTGCCAGGGAGAAAATCAATCGTTGTTTGGCTTTGGCTGCCGTTTTTCGAGTCTTTTTCTGGATAAAAAAAGCTATCCGCTCTCACCGGGAGCGTTCAAGATTTAACTTTCACGCTATTGATGAGAGCGGTCTAGCGGGTCACTTGAATTGGAACCTGACTGCCGGGAGGAACTCCCTGCTAGTTTAGTTTATGAAGAATTATCGCTAATCCTTCACGGAATCTAAAACTAGCGTTTAGAGAACAGCCCCGGCGCGCAGCCGGTCTACTCCAATCAGGTGACCCATGCGTTTACTACTATCTTGCATAGGCATCACCTCCTTTTACCCTGTCCGGTTTCAATCTAATTTCTTTTACGCTACCTAGCATAACACAGAAATCGGATAATTTTTCCACTTCCCCCAAGTTAATTTGCGATTTTTCCCAAACTTGCCTGAAAGCGGTGGTTTGGCATTGGCACTGGCAAGGAAATAAAACATTCACCCCCACCAAAAGGCGGGGGTGAATGTTTTAGCCGATGATAGTAAATCTCGGACGCATTCTACAGAGCGTTACCGCGAGGCAGAACTTCTTCAGGGAACTCGAAGTTTTGGTGCGGCTGGTCAGCCGGTGCCATCCAGGCGCGGATCCCTTCGTTGAGCAGAATGTTCTTCGTGTAGAAGGTTTCAAATTCGGGGTCTTCCGCCGCCCGCAGCTCTTGAGACACGAAGTCATAAGCCCGCAGGTTGAGACC
>NZ_JAYFEQ010000219.1:0-618 GCF_055795085.1 Phormidium sp. CCY1219
TAGTCGTAGTTGAAGCGGAACCCAAGGGGTGGCTCGGAGGCACCAGAGAAATTGGAGACCGAACCCGTGCCGATTGCCAAGGAAGGCTTGATAAAAATTTCAGACATGGTACAATTTAGGTACTCTTTTTTGTTTTTAGGGGAGTCCAATCCCCTTTTTTTTTTGAAATGGGAAATTTAGAGATCTGATGGCAGAACGAACGCATCACGTTCTACTGTCATTATGCGACAAAATACTAGTCGTATTGTCGTTTATGCTGTTAACATACTCAAAATTTTTTAATTTGTCAAGGGATAAACCTACTTATTTTGTAAAGAAATGTAATAAAATCCGGGGTATTGAAAATAATTGTAGCAACATTAGTGCTAGGTGCTAGGTGAGCGAACAGAAGGACAGACAAGGGACGCCGCAGATGCGGTTGGCACAGTTGGTAGCATTTCTCGGAGAGATTTTGGCAGAACCGAACGATACGGCGCTGGCGCAGCGAATCGGGATCCAGCGTAGTGCGTTTCGGAGGTTAAAGGCTGGAGAAAGTACGAATGTCTATAAGCGCAACCGAGAGGCGCTGCTTAACTTTTTGGGCGTGACGGCAGATGAACTCAATGCCTATATTGAGGG
>NZ_JAYFEQ010000220.1:0-2556 GCF_055795085.1 Phormidium sp. CCY1219
AAACCCAGATCTCAAAGGTCTGGGCGGAGAAGCCCGCGCCGTACCGCCTAAGCGGTCGGCGTCGGGAGTACGTCACAAAAGCTTTCCGATCTGACCTCCATTCCCGTCAACGAAATGCTCGACTATTTGGAGGGACGAATTGACTGGGATACGTTTCTGGCAGGTCGGCTCCCCAATACCTACTCCGGCGTCACTAATTCTATTGAGCCAATCGTTACCCTGGAACGAGTCGTCGCCTGGCTCAAAACCCTTTCTCTTCACGAATTGCGTCCAATCTTGGATGCAGCCCTAGAACGCGCTGCTTCTCTTGTGGATCCATCTCGCCCACCGTCAAGCACTCCGCCATTTTCTCCACAAAGCCGTTCCCCAAAACGCTCAACCCCACCCCCCACATCCTCCGATCTGCGCCTCGATCTCAAAAACGAAGACAAATTCCCAGACCGCTTCACACTCCCAACTAAAGCAATTGCAAATGAGCTACTCGCAATAGAAGAACCAACAGAAGAACAAGGAACGGCCCAGGGAAGGCTGGCGCGGTTGGTGGTGGCGTTGGGCGAGAAGTTGGGAGAGCCAAACGAGGGGGTCACTATTTAGAGGTGAGGGACGAACAGGGGTTTGAGGCGGTGTTTAGCTTGGCGATGCTGTCTCCTGTGGCGTGTGAGGGTGAGGAAGTCGGGAAAATTTATTTTCCCGGCCTACAGAAACATAAAGAAATTGTAAAATTTGACCGGATGTATGATGCATTAAGATATACGCCTATTGTAAAGTCATTTATCGAACAAGCGTAGTTTTTGGTTGTGGAGCTATGAGTCAAACTTTTGAAGCCATCAAAATCCCCATCAAAGAAGTAGACATTCAGAAGACTGCCGATCTTTTTAACGAGACTTTAGGGGAAATTCAAAAAGGCATTGTTGATGCCTTAAGTTGGAATGATTTCAGCTTCATTATTCGCAATAACACTGAAGCGCTTCTCAAGCGGACGGGAGCTGTCAATGATTCGGGCGCATGGCCATTTGAAGATATTGAGCCAAAAACTGTAGTTGCGAAATTTTTGAAAGCTAAAAGTTTTTCCTTTGCGGCAAAGTATGCGTTGCCACATCGTGAAATTTGCATTGGTTGTTCTTACCCCTTGGTTGGTTATAAAAAGGTAGCTATGGAATGGAGCGCAGATCCTAAAATCACATGGGACAATATGAGTAACGGCGAAGATAAAAGTGCAGATGAAAACCGTGCTTACATCATGCAAAAAGATGGAAACTACATCTGGGTTTTTGAAGTCAATGGTTGAAGATGAATATGAATCATTGGTTTAATATCAAATCCAGTCTTCCCCTCTAGGGGAAAGCAATTCGCGATTTTCGTTTCCTATCCGTAAACGTTGGATTTGATATCAGGCGATCGTCGTGCGGGCGATCGCCTGCCCCGCTATGGCGCAAATATACCATCAAGCCTCCTTGCCACCCCTGGAGGAAGATGTCATATTTAGCAACGAGATGGTGCGTGACGCGGGTGTTTCACGAATCTGACAACCGGCCAAATTTCCTGGCACGTCACACACCCTACCCGAAATGGGTTGTGGCGTTTCCCAAAACCCCGGTAGGGTGTGTTGCGGCTTCGATAAATCATGGGTTTTCACGATAAATATTAACCTTGCCGCAACGCACCGCCGACAAACCCCATTGATGACGGATGGTGTTAAGAAAAATCGAATACGGGGTTCAGTGAATGATGATGTCAGCAATGAACGTGATGGCAAAAATGTGGGGGCGGTGTTGACGGCAATTTCCATTTTCTGGTGGCGCACGAAGGTTTATTGTTGCCGCAGGGCACCCTACCTATCATAATAAGATTATCGCAATTTTCGACTGATTACAATGGCAGAATATCGGCGAGAATATTGGCAGGGGGCAACCTATTTTTTTACACAGGTGACGTGCGATCGCCAGCCGTGGCTGTGCGACGATATTGCGAGGGTAGCGTTGCGACAGGCGATCGAAACAGTTCGCCTAAAACGCCCGTTTCAAATCGATGCTTTTGTCTTATTACCTGACCATTTTCATTGTTTGTGGACGCTACCGGAAAACGACGGGGATTTTTCAACACGAATGCGTTTGGTGAAAAGCCATGTAACCAGAGCGATCGGCGATAAATTGAATTTAGAGACAACCATAACCGCATCGCGAAAAGCCCGTCGGGAACGGAATTTATGGCAACGGCGGTTTTGGGAACATCGGGTACGGGACGAACAAGAATTTGCCGCCTATTGCGATTATATTCATATTAACCCCGTGAAACATGGGTTATGCAAATCACCCACAGATTGGCCGTGGTCAAGCATTCATCGGTTTATTCGACAAGGCATTTATCCCCCCGATTGGGGCCAGTAATTTCAATTAAAAATTTCGGTAGGGTGTGTTACGGCGGGAATACACCATAATTTTAAACCAAATATTGACATCGCCGTAACGCACCACATTTCAATTCAAAATTCAAAATGTCGGTAGGGTGTGTTACGGCGGGGATAAACCAGAATTTTCACCCAAATATTGAAATCGC
>NZ_JAYFEQ010000221.1:0-8494 GCF_055795085.1 Phormidium sp. CCY1219
TGCAGGCGGTTTACCGTGGCTTGCTGAGCCTCTACATCTCCGCGCACCTGGGCTTGCAGGCGGTTTACCGTGGCTTGGGCGGCGGTTTTTTGCCCTTCTAGCTCTGCTTGCAAGCGATTAATCGTGGCTTGTTGGGCATTCACCTGTTCTTCGAGTTCCGCTTGCAGGCGCTCGATCCGCGCCTGCTGAGCCTGGATGTCTCCTTGCACCTGCGCCTGTACGCGGGCAATGGTGGCATCTTGGGCGGTGACGTCCCCCTGCACCTGCGCCTGTACGCGGGCAATGGTGGCATTTTGCATCTCGATGTCCCGGGGAATCTGGGCTTCCAGACGCGCCACTGTGGCTTCTTGGGCGGCAATTTCCCCGGTTTTGGCTCCGGATTTGACTTGCGCTAACTGCGCTTGCGCGATTTTGACTTGTTGTTGGGCGCTTTCGAGTTCGGCGGAAAGGCGATCGCGATCGTTCATTATCGCCACCACTTGATCGGCGCGCACGTTATCCCCTTCCTCCACCAAAAGTTCGCTCACCCGTTGTGCCGGTTGGGAGGTGGAAGCGGAAAGTTGAATCACTTCCCCTTCCGGTTCTAACCGCCCTAAAGCGGCGACAAACTGTATCGGTTCTGGGGTGGAGAGGGAAGATAGGGGCGAGGACTCATTTCTCCCATAGCCCATTTGAAAGAGGGTGTAGAGAGAATATCCCCCGGTGGCGATCGCGCTGATGACGAGCAACACCGTCACCCATCCGGGAAGGAGGCGTTTGGGTTCTTCGGTACCCTTCGGATGAGAGTCCAAAGCGCTCCCCGGTGCATCCACAACCTTTCCTAAATTCCCTCGCGAATTCAGTTCCGGTTTGTTGTCGCTGCCTTTCGGCGACTCCTGAACCATGACTTGCAAAACCAGAAATGGTGCTTCTGGGTTTATTATTACCCGTCTGTTGCCTCCACCACCACAAGTCAATCCCAGATGCAGGGGCGAGCTGTAGGGTGGGCAAGGAATTGCCCACCCTACCGGTGAGAGCGGTGCGTAAGTCCGGTTAGTTAAAGATTGCTCAATTCTTCATTACTTTGGCGATCGCAAATCCGAGTGCTTCTAGGGCGCGATTGACTTCCGATTCGCTGACAATTAAGGGGGGAACGAAGCGCACCACTTTCGGTCCGGCGGGAACGAGCAATAAACCTTCTGTCATGGCGGCTTTGACGATATCGAGAGAGGTGATTTCTGTCTCGCCTTGGAGTTCCATGCCGTTAATTAACCCCCAACCGCGCACCTCGGCGATGAGCTGGGGATAATTTTGGGCGATCGCGTTTAAGCCGGCCCGCAATTGTTCCCCCCGTTGGGTGGTATTTTCCAACAGGCGATCGCGTTCTATGGTGTGACAAACCGCTAGCGCTGCACCGCAGGCGAAGGGATTTCCGCCAAAGGTGCTGGCGTGATCCCCGGGTTGGAAGATATCGCAAAACGATTTACATAAAGTTGCGCCGATGGGAATCCCGCCCCCGAGTCCTTTGGCGGAGGTGAAAATATCCGGTTCGATGCCGAGATTTTCATATCCCCACTGCTTACCGGTGCGTCCCATTCCTACTTGCACTTCATCTAAAATCAGCAGGATGCCGGTTTCGTCACAGATTTGGCGCACTTGCTGGAAGTAGCTGGCGTCGCCGGGCCGCACCCCGCCTTCTCCTTGCAGGGGTTCGAGCAAAATGCCCGCCACTTGCCGTTTTCCTGCGCTATCCAGGTGAGCGATCGCCTCTTTGAGTGCTTCGATATCGTTGTACGGTACGTAGTAAAATCCGGGCACTAATGGGTCGAAGTTTTTCTGGTATTTCGGTTGACCCGTGGCGGTGATGGTGGCGAGGGTGCGCCCGTGAAAGCTCGCATTGGCGGTTAGAATCACCGGCTGGTCGATGTTGAGGACTTTGTGGGCGTATTTGCGCGCCAGTTTGATGGCTCCTTCATTCGCTTCCGCCCCGGAATTGCAGAAAAAGGCGCGATCGGCACAAGAGCTATCCACCAACCACTTCGCTAGTTCCCCCTGCTCTGGGATATAGTACAAGTTCGACACGTGGTGCAACTTCTGGATTTGTTGCGTCACCGCTTCCACTAACGCGGGATGGGCGTGACCCAGGGTGCAGGTGGCAATCCCGGCGACAAAATCCAGGTATTCCCCGCCCTGCGCGTCCCACAGGCGACAGCCCTCCCCCCGCTCTAGGGCAATGGGAAACCGCCCGTAAGTGCCCATCACGGCGGCGTCAAATTCCGCCATATCAAAATTTGCGCCTGGATTTGAAGGGTTTTGAACTAAGGTTTCTGGTGTCATCTCAATCGCTGCTTATTTATTGCAGTCTGTTATAGCATTTTTCTCGCTCTAAATGAAGTGTCCCACCGACTGGCAAATGTGGTGGAATCTTAATATTCGGCCAGACACATTCCCACCATTGGGCAATTTATTTTTTGTATAGTATCTTAAGGGCTAAGCAAGGAGGCAACTTTTTTGGCACATCGATTGGGGGGCGGCGGAGCCTCGGGAGGCGCGTTCCCAGGCTGAGCCTGGGAACGAGTTACAAATCGGATGAGAGATGCTTCCGACCCCCCCCTCTTGTAGAGACGCGATTTATCGCGTCTGCTTCGGGGACTGGGGGGGTACTCACTCTAACACTAAGATCGAAAAATGGTGGGATTAAATTAGTTTTGAAATCGAGATTATTATTTAGGGTGCGAGGTAAACTTCGGCCAATATACCAGCCTTGCGCCTCCCTCGCACCCCTTCGTTGACTCTCACATCACGTCCTGATGTTTCCACCGCATGCGATATTACTCTTGCGAAAACCAAGGAAAATACTTGTCAAACTCAAACAACTTGTTTAACTCGTGCTGCACCTTTTGGTAAATCCGCATTTCCCCGGTTTCGATATGAGCAAATCCTTCCATGCCGGGTCGTAAAATATTATTCCGATTGTCGATTAAAATCGTCACGGTTAACATGGGATTTGTTCCGGCTTCTTTCGCCTGAATCCTCGAACTAATATCCTGCACTTTTGCTTTATATTTGGGACTGTAAGGGTCGCTGGTTTTAAATATCACCGATTGACCTTTCTTGACCAGATTGACCTCTTCCTGCGGAACTTTAATCGCCCCGGTGAGCTGACCCAAATCGGCAATTTCTAAAATAATATCGCCGACTTGCAAGGTATTTTTATTCATTAAGTCTATTTTTTCAGTCAGAACCGTTCCCGTGGTTTCTGCATTCAGAATCAGCTCTCGTTCTCGATTTTGCAAGCGGGAAATTTCCCCTTGTGCTTGGGTGACTCGTTCCATTTCGCTGGCGATCGCAGCCTCGGCGGCTTCCACTTCTTTTTTCGCAGAACGTCGGGCTGCAACGTGAGGCTGAATATCATTTTCGCGCTCATCTCGCATCTCTTCCATTTGTTTTTTTACATCGTTGATTTGCTCGGATTTCGCGCCGATGAGCTGATATTTTTGGTCGATTAAGTTTTTGTGCTGACGAATTTCGCTTTCTTTTTGGCGGATTTGCTGTCGCTTGACTTCTAGTTGATGGTCTTGCTGTTGGATTTGACTTTGGAACTGAACTTTTTGCATCTGCAAATCTCGCAGTTCTTTTCCGTTCCTAGCCAATGCCCCTTCCTCGGCTAATTTGAGATATTCAGTCAGGTCTTTTTCTACCAGGCTCAATTGTTCTTGCAAGGCGAGCTTTTCGCTGTCAATGGTTGCCATTTCGCTTTGAATCCCGGTGATTTCACTTTCAAAGCCGGAAATGACATTGCGAATGCCCGCTATTTCGCTTTTTATGCCGTCGATTTCTCGTTCGATTTGGCGAATTTTCGGCTGTTTTTCGCCGGAGATAATGGAATCGATTTCGGCTTGTTTTTTGGCCGCGCGATCGCGGGCAATGGCTTCGCCTTCTTTAGCGTTTTCTAGTTCGGTTTGAGCGATAGTTAACCGCTTGTTAGCGGCAGATAATGCGGATTCGGCTTGTTGAAGGGTGCTTTCTGCTGCGGCAATTTGGTTGTCGATTTCGGGACTGGAAATTTCCGCCACCACCTCACCGGCGTTGACTTGTTCGTTACTCTCCACCTGTAGCGTTACCTTACCGGCGATCGGCATGGTAATTTGTTCGCGGGCATTAACGCGCGAGGTGATTTCACCTTCTCCGGTAACGTAGTTGGTAATGGGCATGCGGGCGATCGCGCCCACTCCCGCCAGCAGCAACAGCGTGAGGAACCATTTCCCGTAAGGTTTCGGTTTCGCCGGCGCTTGGGCGGCGGGCGCTTGGGCGGGCGAAGGTGCTACAGGTTCCGGGATCGGCGCAACGGGCGGTGATTTCGGTTCCGGCGCAGGTGCTTTGGCGCGCGCTTTGGGGGGCACCACTTTTAAGGGAGAATCTTGCGGTTGCGGGTTAGTTGCACTCATAATGGTAGATGTCCTTTTGTGAGAATTAATCGGTTGACAAGCAGGGAAATTCACGATTTATCGCTGGGAAAGAAATAGTAAATCAGCCAGAGAACCAACAGCGACAAAGCGGTTAAGGGAATATTCGTCAAACTCCAATCGGCAATTCTGGCGAATAAAAATCCAAAGACAAAATAAATATAAGCCAAGCTCAAAGGAGCGTAAATCGCTAAAATTAGCGCATCGCTGGCGGTTTCCCGAATTGGCTTTCCGGTTAATAAATTGCCATACAAGGCAAACGATCGCGTCCTGAGATTGTTAATCCCAGTTAGGGCCACGGCGAGATAGTAGCCATCAAATTTTGCTAGGGGATTGAGGTTAATGGCGACGGTAACTAAGGCACCTCCCATTAACAAATAACTGGCAATATGCAGCCAACTGCTGGATGTTGTCCAATTCCACAACCCCAATGCGATCGCCCAAATGGCAAACTGCACCAACAATCCCGCCCCCACCACCAAAACTCGCTTCATTCTCGACAAACAATAGGAATCGGTGGTATTGGTATATGCGGCGGGCATACACATAATAATCAGCAATCCCATTTTCGGCACCACTCCGCCAAAGTTTTTTAAGGTAAAGGCATGACCGAGTTCGTGAAGGCTAACCACCAACATGGAAAGCAGGGCAAAGGGTATAATTAAACCACCGCCATGCGCCTGAATGAGTTGCTGTCCCGTATGGAAAATCAGGTCTCGTTGCTTGACGCCAATAATTGCCGAAAAAGCCAAGGTGCTAAATAACAGAAACGCAAAGGGTTTCGTCCAAATCCAACGCAAGCGATCGATATGTCGATTCAGCCAAGGGTCGGGATTAAATAACGGAATCCGGAAGTAAAGCAACTGCATCGGATTGAACTTGCGCTTCGGCGGCGGGGGCGGTGTCGTCCCTTCCAGCATCGCCGTAATTGTCAGCAGTTTGAGCAGGTGTTTCAGTTCGCTTTTGCTAATACAAAATTCCGCCAAAATTGCCGCAGTCGAACGTCTCCCCAGTTGGTCGATAATCGCTTTATCGTCATCGCTGACTTGCAAAAAAGTCATATCTTCCGGGTTGCGAAGAATCCAGTACCCACCCGGATGGTCGATAAATTGCACGCTGGCTTTTAGGCGCGGCGAATTCTCCGCAGCTTTCTTTGGGGCAGATTCCGCTTTTATTTCGGAATTTGGCAGTTGTAAAATATTGAGTTCGATGAGTTTTTGCAGCAATTGTGCGATAAAATTTTTTGGGATTTTATCGCCGAAGTGCTGTTGCGATAAATCTTGGATTTGACCGACGGTAAATTGTCCGGTAAAGTATTGCAAAGCGTAGCCTTCTGGGGCAGAAAAGATAACCCGCAGGTTGCCTTCCGTGGCTTTGAGAACCATTTGGTCCGAGTCGGGGACGGAGGATACACTCCAGTAGGGGGTTAAGTCGGGACAGATCCACTCCTCGGAGATAGAATGGTAAGCCTCTGTGGGTGGAGACTCCGCTTCGGAATGGTGTAAGATGTTGAGGTCGATGAGTTTTTGCAGCAGTTCTTCCACGAAGGTGGGCGAGATGCGATCGCCAAATTTTTTTTCGCAGCGCTGTTGGATTTGTGCTAGAGTGAGCTTACCCGTGAAATGCTGCAAGGCGAAGCCTTCGGTGAGGGAGAATTGAACTTGGGTGTTTTCTTCGCGCGATCGCAGCACGATTTTTTCCGCACCTTTCACCTTAGCCAGTTGCCAATAGGTGCCGAGGTTGGGAGACAGCCAGTCGCGATAGTTGGGGTCGAGTGGAAGGTTCTGAGAGTTCATAGCGATCGCCTCTTCTGGGCAGAGAATCTACAAAACAACCGAGGGGCTGCTTTCTGTATAGTTTCGGGACGCTTGCGATCGGTGTCCGAGGGAGCCTTGTCGCCCCCACCCCGATGTTCTATATCCTACCACGGTTTGAAGCAGATTTTCTCGGTTGACCAGAAAAAAAATCCAACCCAGACGCTGAATGGTATAAAATTCGTTATATCGTTACAAAAATTTATATTCGATGAGCAGTCGCTTTTCTCCCACTTAACGCGATCGCCCTGACCCGGGAGGCGATCGCCGTCGCGATGCCCATCAAAGAATCGTCAAATAAGTATCCACAGAGGTTTCCGGTAAAACAATTAATCGCTGATTTTTTAAATCCAATTCAATCCCCAAAGCTTCCAGAGGAATGACCCCCAACAGCGGATCCCGCCCCCCGGGCAATTCCAAACATTCAAACGTCCCCTCCCGTCCCAGCAGAGAAATGCGCGCATCTTGGAAAATGCGGGCTTTACTGAGTCCATTGGCGGTGGTCACATCCACTTCCCGGAGCAATTCTAAACCCAATTTGGCGATCGCCTCTGTGGGTAAGCACAGAGTAGTAGCCCCCGTATCCACCAATACGTTATTGAGGGTAAGAGAGCGGACTTCCGCTGGGGGAATATATCCGCGTGTTGCAGCAGATTGATCCGCTCGATTGATAATGGTCAATGTGGTGGTGATTTTTCCCATTTGTTCTGTAGACATAATTGTAACTCCCAATACTATACCACTATTGTAAAGTAAAAAATCGCGAAGTGGGGCGATTAACTCGCGATCGGGAAACCACTGCTATAAATTAAACCAATCCCCCCTAGAAATCCTCATTTTCTTCAAACACAGGCGGCCACAATTCCGAAATCTGCAATTCCCATCCCGGAAATAATTCCGGAATCGTCAGAGTTTCTTCGTCTTGAAAGACCATCGGATTTTGCGCGGGACGATAGAGCGTCACAGTCAGCTCGTCTGGGTCAACTAACAGGCCAATTTTAACCCCTTGGTCGAGAAACATGGCAATTTTATCCTGCAATTTAGACAGGCGATCGCTCTGGGATTTAATTTCCACCACCAAATCCGGAACCACTTCGCTAAAATAGCGAACCGTGCGCGGCATTCGTTCCCGGGAAACATAAGAAACATCCGGTGCAGTTAAATCCGAATTCGGAAGAATAAAACCCCCGCTAGAATCAAACACCAATCCCAAACGACGCGGGGACACCCATAGTTTGAGAAGAAAGCTCAACTGTGCCCCAATGTAGCTGGATACGATATCTGACGGCCCCATGACAATCAGTTCTCCCTCGCGCAATTCTATCTGGTAGTCATCTGGAGCGTTTTGGAGTTGGTCTTGCAGTTTTTCTAAGTGGTTAACTGTTAAAGACATAAATTTTCCTCCCTTGATTTATTTCTGATTATAACCTAAACTCTGATTTTGGAGTAAAATGAGGATGCCGAGACAAGCCCAGCATCCTACTCTAAAAAAAGGCGATCGCACTGCAATGTCAATTAAATCCCTCCTTAGTCCTCCTCCTCAAATATTACCGGCCAAAGTTCTTCCACGACTAATTCCCATTCTGGGAGTAATTCCGGCAGGATTAAAATGTCACCATTGCCCAAGGTTTGTACCGACCCATCGGGACGGTAAACCTCGAGGAGACAAGTATCGGGATCGATTAAGATCGCAACTCGCACGCCTTGGTCGAGATACACTTGAATTTTTGACTGCAATTTTTTGACTCTATCGCTTTGAGATTTGACTTCTACAACTAAATCGGGGACGAGAGCAGCAAAATAGCGAATGCTGCGGGGGAGGCGATCGCGCGAAACAAAAGAAACATCCGGTGCTTTCAGGTCACTATTGGGTAAAATAAACCCACCGGCGGAGTCGAAGACGCGACCCAAACGGCGCGGTTTCACCCAATTGCTTAGTTGACGGGCGAATTCCAGGGAGACTTCACTGGCGACAATATCCGATGGCCCCATAACAATAATTCTCCCTTCTTCCAGTTCGAGTTGATAATCAAAACCAGCCTCGCTGAGGATTGACTCAATTCGTTCCACGTCTTTTACAGTCATCTCAGGCATAGTGGAGAACTCCAATTGCGTTCTGAGGATTTATTGTAACGGGAAAGGAGCTTGTAGGGTGGGTAGCTTGTAGGGTGGGCAGGGTCACTAGATTTGATGCTAGAACGACTGATTTTATAACCCTGCCCACCCTACGAACTA
>NZ_JAYFEQ010000222.1:0-258 GCF_055795085.1 Phormidium sp. CCY1219
CCTAAACAACGGTTTGAATTAGCCCAGAAACTTGGGAAGAAATCCAAAGCCCGCTCCTTACGCAGAATATGGATTCCAAAACCAGGGCGCGATGAAAAGCGTCCTTTAGGAATTCCGACAATAAAGGATAGAGCCGAGCAAGCCTTGGTAAAACTGGCATTAGAACCCCAATGGGAAGCCAGATTTGAGGCAGACTCATACGGATTTAGGCCAGGGAGGTCAGCGCACGATGCGATTGATGCCATATTCAAGAAGGTT
>NZ_JAYFEQ010000223.1:0-13229 GCF_055795085.1 Phormidium sp. CCY1219
CAACAGTTTTTTTCCAGCCCTGGATTGGACTGCTGGGGAAATAACCATCAGGCGAACGCAACAGTTTTTTTCCAGCCTTGGAGTGGAGGGTTGGGCTGGCGGTGAAATAACTGTTGCGGTTATCGCGAGAGTTTCTTTCCATCGATCGCGTGGTGGTAGTGAAATATAGCAGCTCTCTTTCTTGATGTAGTAAGCAGGCATTTGTGTCCCAACCGAGTCGGCACCTCCGAGGTGAAAAATTCTCTACCTCACCAATAGGAGAACTGCTATATATCCTTTTTCTATAATTGCTAGAGATTCATATCTGTAGCCCCTTTGAATACCCCTGCCATTCTTTTTAAAAAGGGGGAGGACAGAGGAATAAACGTTTAGAGTACGGGGGTTGGGAGCATCCAAGACAATCGGGGGTTTTGAAAAATGGGATGACTCACTGATTTTGATGAAATTGTAGGCTATGAATTGCTTAAACTAGGTATTTTTTTACTTCGGGAATTCAATCAAAAATAATCAGTTTGAATTTTTCGGCAGTATTATTTTTTGATTTTGATGGAATTGTAGGTTAAAAAATGCCCAAACTACGTTGGGTTTAGCTCTGGAAATTAAATCAAAAATAAAAGAATTATTATGGGGGTATTTGATAAATTAAAGGGGGTTATTCAAAAACTGGAAGTTCGGCGACGACCACACGATCGCGTCCTTGACTTTTGGCGCGGTATAAAGCCGCATCGGCCATTTGAAACACAGCTTGAGCGGTAGTGCCATGTTGGGGAAAGAGGGCCACGCCAACTGAAATTGTAATGTTGTTCAAGGGGCGATCGCCATAGTGCAACTGTAGCTGTTTAACTTGTTGGCGCAGATATTCAGCGTGGTTCTGAGTCACTTGCAACGAGGATTCGGGTAGAATTAACAGAAATTCTTCACCGCCATAGCGACAGACAATATCGGCGGGACGACTTTCGGTTTGCAGGAAGCGCGCCAATTCGCACAGCACCAAATCGCCTGCTTCGTGACCGAAGGTATCGTTAAAGCGTTTAAAATGATCCACATCCACCACAATTGCGCCGAGCGATCGCTGATTTTGTTGGGCGCGGGAGATTTCACGATGCAGAGATTTTTCCAAATAACCGCGATTAAACAGACCGGTGAGCGGATCGCGAATGCAGCGATCGTGCAACAGTTCTTCCACAATATCGGCATGTTCGATGGTGGTTTCCAGCATAATTTCCAGATCGGCTTTTTCCCGCAGTAAAAGAGCAATAACAAACTGTAGGGTTTTTTCCCGACTCTGGCGGTTGCTTATTTCCGCTTCCAGTTTTTCATTTGACTGGGACAACAGATATTCAAGTTGCTGAGCGCGAAGGGAAAGGGATTCAACAGACAGTTCCAGATCGGTTTGTTCCTGCTTCAAGTTACTGACTTCCAGGCGGAGTTTTTCCAGTTTCCAGAGTAGACGTTCTTTAGAAATTTTTTCTTCCTGCATTTTTACCTCGCTTTTGGTCATCAAAATCACGGTTATCAAAGTAAATATTGCATAAATTGCAGAACGTAAAAAGGAAAGCGGTGCAAGCATAAATTGCGTAAATTGCACAAAGTGCCCAAATCGCCGATCGCATTTTCAACCCCCCGAGAAAATTCGTTCCAGAGGAATCCAATCGCTCAAGCCAAAGGGAGACAAAAGCGAAAGGTACTGCCCTGTCCGAGTTCGCTTTCCACTTCGATGCGACCACCTTGTAATTCTACTAAACGGCGCGAAATTGCCAATCCGATGCCGGTGCCCGTCCCGCCGCCGGACTCGCCGCGCCAGAAGCGCTCGAACACGTGGGGTAAATCCTCCGGAGGGATACCGGTGCCCGTATCGGAGAGGGCGATCCAAAGATAACCGGTACCGGTTCTAGCGCGCACCACGATTTCCCCAGTAGCGGTATGACGCAAGGCATTGCCCAGCAAATTGACCAAAACTTGCTGCAAGCGATCGCGATCGGCGTAGACTGGGGGCAATTGCGCGGGTGCTTCCAATCGCAGATCTGGCCCAACTTCGAGCAATTGATCGGCGAATCGCTCCACTAATGCCTCTAAAATCGGAAGAACGTTAATGGGTTGCAGATTTATCGGTAGATAACCCGCCTCCGCTTTAGACAGTTCTTGCAGATCGTTAACCAACCGTTCCAGGCGGCGCATTTCTTGGCTCAATCGGTGATAAATTTCCGGATCCGGGGGTAGGGTGCCATCTTCCAGTTCTTCTAAATTGCCGCGCACGATAGTTAGGGGAGTTCGCAGTTCGTGAGTCAGGTCGCTAATCAATTCTCGGCGTCGATTTTCCACATTTTCCAAACTGGCAGCCATACGGTTAAAGCTAGCCGCAAGGCGGTTGAGTTCGGGAATTTCGCTAGTTGGCATGCGGGCATCGAGATGACCGGTGGCAAATTTTTGGGTAATTTCTTCCAGTTGAGTCAGGGGTTTCGTGATACGTTTGGCGACCACATAACTCAACAACCCCGCACTGGTTGTACCCACAATAACGGACCAAAACGTGCCGCGATTCCAGGTAGTTTCAAACACATCCACAAGCGAGGTGCGGACGTAGCGCAGGTTAAACCCTTGGCCTTCGAGTTGTTGCAAATGAACCACAAAAAAGCGCGGGGAAGAGAGCTTGCCGGTAATCACCAAAACGATAACGCCCACCAGGAGGACGAACAGATGAGAGAATAATAAACGCGATCGCAATCTGAGTTTGCTCATAGTTTCAATCATGGCATAAAACCTTCGCCAGTTGCCCTGGGATTGAATGAATGGGTCAGGAAGGGTGCGATCGCCCTTTCTCCCCTGAAGACGAGAGCAAACCTCAACTCCTTGCCTGCTTCACGAGGAATCGGTGGAACTCTCCTTAACTTCCATCGGCAATTCAACCGTAAAGGTCGAGCCTTCTCCCACTTGACTTTGCACCGAAATTTTACCCCCCATCATCTCACAGAAGCGCCTCGCGATCGCCAGTCCCAACCCAGTTCCCCCATATTGGCGGGTGGTAGAAAGATCCGCTTGCTGGAATGCCTGAAATATCGTTTCCATTTGTTCTACAGAGATTCCGAGGCCGGTATCGGTGACGCGAAAGCGCACCAAGGATTCCCCAGGAGAAGAAGGTTCTCGATTGTCTTCTTGAGTTACTTCTATTGTAATCCGACCGTTTTGAGTAAACTTTGCGGCATTGCTGAGCAAATTTAACAGAATTTGGCGGACTTTCATCAGATCCGCGTACATGGTTTCTACCGACTCCTCGCAGGTAAGAATTAAGGAATTGCGATTTTTTTGCACCAGTGGTTGGACGGTATTGATAATTTCTTGAAGTAACAGTTTGACCTCGAACCGTTCCAAGTACAGGGTCATGCGTCCCGCTTCGATTTTAGAGATATCTAAGATATCGTTAATTAAAGCCAGCAAATGTTTGCCGGCGGTGCGAATTTTATGCAAATCTGGAATTAAATCCGCCGCGCCGAGGTCTTCCATTTCTTCAGTGAGGATTTCACTGTAGCCAATAATGGCATTGAGCGGGGTGCGGAGTTCGTGGCTCATATTGGCCAGGAAGGTACTTTTGGCGCGGTTTGCCGCTTCTGCAGCATGGAGGGCATGTTTGATTTGTTCTTCAGCGCGGATTCGCTGGGAAATATCGGTACTGATGCCGATGAGGCCGACAATTTGTCCCGAGGGGTCTTTAATGGCGTCGGCTCGCAGGAGGACCTGGAGGATGCGATCGCTTTTCCCTCGCATGATGACTTCTCCACTCCAAGACTCACCGGCCATAATCCTGTCAAAAACTTGCGCGCCGATCGCCGCATCCACATAAAGCACCTGGGGTCCGCCCGCCGCATTCAACTCCTCCGGGGTGTGGTATTCAAACAACTGGGAAAACGCCTGATTGTGATAGATATGGCGTCCGGTGCGATCGGCAATCGAGATCGCGTCGCTGGAACTTTCCACCGCCTTGCGGGTGAGCATCAGTTCCATTTCCGCTTGTTTGCGCGCGGTAATATCTTCCACCATCCCGATCGCAAATTGCGGCTCACCGGTGCGATCGCGTACCAGCGAAACACTCAAGCGACCCCAAATCACCCGCCCATCTTTGCACCGATAGCGTTTTTCCATTCCATACCCCGGTGCCCCGCCGCTTAACATCTCCTCCGCTAATTTATTTTCTGTCGACCACTCTTGCGGATCGCTCAATTCTTCCAAGGGTTTGCCAAGCAATTCTCGCTTGGAATAGCCCCACATAGCTTGCAAGGCGGGATTGCAATCTAACAGATGTCCGTCGAGACTGCTGACGGCAATTCCAATAGCCGCATTTTGAAAAATCGCCCGGAATCGTTGTTCGTTCTCGCGCAGGGCATTTTCCATGCTCGATCGGGCGATGATTTCCTGGCGCAATTGAGCTAAACTGCTTCTCAGTTCCACCGTGCGGCTCTCCACCCGGTGTTCGAGTTCCACATTGGCGTAGATGAGCGCCTCCTCGGCGTGCTTGCGTTCGGTGATGTCGCGGGAGTTGACCGCTAACCCTGCAACGGCGGGTTCTTCCAGCAAATTGGCTGCGATCGATTCGAGAAATAGCCAATATCCCTCGACGTGGCGCACGCGATACTCGATTTTTACCGTCGCTTGCGGGTGGCGGCACACTTCTTCATAGGCTTGGGCAACGTTGTCTAAATCCTCGGGATGAATGAACGCAGCGGCATTTTCCCCGAGCAGGGAACTGCTAGAATAGCCTAAGATGCGCTCTGTTGAGGGACTGTGGTAGCGGATGACGCCCTCGGCATCCAAGATGACAATCAGATCCGAGCTATTTTGAATCAAAGCGCGCCATTTCGCTTCGCTTCTGGCTACTGCGTCTTGAGCTTGTTTGCGCTCGGTAATATCGAGAACCACCCCTTCCCAAAGCAGATCCCCATTCGCTTGTCTTTCCGGACGCGCCGCAGATTGCAGCCATTTGAGGGTTCCAGAAGGCAGGATAAACCGCCCTTCCCACCGCCAGGGTTGCAGGGTTGCCATCGAGATTGCTAGGGAGTCGTAGTAGGCGCTTAAGTCATCCGGGTGAATCAGGGCGATCGCTGCATCTGGATGCTCCCGGATATATTCTGGCTCGAGTTCGAGCAGTTCGCGACAACCGGAGGAAACATAGGGAAACGCACTAGACCCATCGCTTCGCATGAGGTACTGATAGACCATTCCAGGCAGGTTATCGGCGAGTTTCTGGAACCGCTTTTGGCTCTGTTCTAGGGCGCGGTGGGTCTGAATGCGATCGGTGACATCCTGCACCAAGGATGCTACCCCTACCATTTCACCGGCGGCGTTGACTAATGGGGTGTTGTGCCATTCGCAGATAATAATCCGCCCATCTTTGGTAACGTTCTCGTTGGTGCTGTAAATTCCCCCCTGTTGGTTCAGCAGAGCTTGCAAAATATCGTTAATCTCAACTTTGGCATGTTCTGGCGCGAGCAAGTCGAGGGCGTGACGCCCGATCGCCTCTTCGGCTCTGTAGCCAAAAATGCTTTCGGCGGCACGATTCCAGTTGCTAACTTCAAAATTCAGGTTCCATTCGATCGCCGCGAGGGGGGTTTTCTCCAGATGGATCTCTAGTTTTTGCTGGGATTGTCTCAGCTGCGCTTCGTAGTGCTTGCGTTGGGTGATGTCGGTGGCGGTGCCGGTGGTGCCGATAATATTGCCCTGCGAGTCGCGCAAAACTACGGCATTGTAACTGAGATAAACCGGCGTACCATCTTTTCGCTGATGCATGGTTTCGTATCGAAAGCAGGATTCGCCAGCTTTAATTCCCTCGAAGACCTTTGCATCTTTCTCCCGTTGCTCTGGGGTCATAAATTCCAAAAATGACCGCCCGATCGCCTCGTGGGGTTCGTACCCGTAAATCTCTTTCATCGCTGGGTTGACAAAAGTCCAGTTTCCTGCCAAATCCACGGACCAAATTAAATCCCGCGAGGTCTCTACTAGGGTACGATATTGTTGCTCCCTTTGTCTCGCTGCCGCTTCTAACTCTTGCTGTTCGGTGATGTCTCTGCCTACGGCATAGATGAGTCCGTCTTTGTAGTGGGAGGCTTTCCAGGAAATCCAGCGGTAGGTGCCATTTTTTTGGCGATAGCGATTTTTACAGGCAACATCCGCTTTTTCGGGGGTTGGCGGTTTGACGATCGAGAACTCTCGGTCCTCCGGGTGAACCAGTTCGCTCCACTGATGGGAGCGCAGTTCTTCTGGGTTCCATCCCAATACCCCGGTCCATGCCGGATTGACGCGCTTGAAATATCCATCAGCGCCGATAATACAAAATAAATCGGCAGAGAGGTTAAAAAATATACTAGAAATCAGGTTAAGGGATTCGGCGTCGTTTTTCGCTGCCGAAATCGGCTCTGGAGAGTGTGGGGTCTGTGCGGGTGAATTCATACGTTTATCGCGCAAATGATGACAAGTAAATCCCGGGGCGATCGCGCTAGTTATCGGCTGCCGATAAATCACCACTGGCTTTTAAATTAAGCTTTTTTTGTAAAATTAAACCGATTTAATCGAATCAAATCGGCATTTGAAAGTGGCATTTTTTTCCAAATTTCAGCGGTTTCTCATGGCGGTTTCGGGAATTTCAACATATCGGCGGGATAGGGTAGTCCCTTAGTGTCATTTGTAGCATAAATCGCCAGAGCCAGGGGCGATCGCGATCGCTGCCAAATTACAATTTTTTTCTTGACTTTGTTCTAGTTTTGTGGTAATCAGTACAACATGGTAGAGTGGGCAAAGTCAGTGGAGAGCGGTGCCGATCGCCTATCTGTTCTATTGCCTGCCTACCCTACAAACCGCTAACTCTATGGTAATGAGTAAAGTCCAACCCGATCGAGGCTTGGAGGTTAGGCACAGGAAAGGGAAAGAACAAACGAGGCAATCGGGTGGGATTCAGTCTTCAAATTTATATCCCACGCCAATCACGGTTTTAATAAAAGAAGGATTTGCCGGATCCGGTTCGATTTTTTTTCGCAAGCGAGCCACGTGGGTATCCACCACTCGCTCGTCACCAAAAAAGTCATCGCCCCAGAGTTTTTCAATGAGCTGCGATCGCTTCCACACTCGCCCGGGATAGCTCAAAAAGGTGGAGAGCAAATTAAACTCCAACGTAGTTAAATCCAAAGTTTCTTCAGTGTCGCCATTGAGTTGGCGAGTGGCAATTCGGCGATCGAGATCCAAGGTAAAATGTTCGGTTTGATAAACTTGCGAACTTTGGCCCCCTTGACGCAAACTGCGTCGCAACAATGCCCGCACCCGGGCCACCAATTCCCGGGGACTAAACGGTTTGACCATATAATCATCCGCCCCGGTAGACAACCCGATGACGCGATCGATTTCTTCCCCGCGCGCCGTCAAAATTAAAATGTAAGGATCTTTCGGACCGGGTTGCTGGCGGATGCGGGCACAAACCTCCAATCCATCCAACCCGGGAAGCATCAGATCCAACACCAACAAATCCGGTTGTTCCTCTTCAAATAGGCGCAACGCCGTCAACCCATCGCGACAAGTCAGACAGGTAAATCCTTCCGCTTCTAAAGCGCGCTGAACGATGCGCGAAATTTCCAGTTCATCCTCAACAATTAGGATTTTCATGGCTAAAAAAGCAGTGTTTAGATAACCTTCGCCGGGGTAAAATTAGCGATCGCGGAGCCATTACTCGGAGCGATCGCCCCTGACTCGGTATGTTCTTCGGGGGATTCTGGAGATTGATAAACGGCGAGGTCGAACCAAAACGTGGTACCCACCCCCACTTCGCTCACCAGATGAACCTGAGTATGATGCTTTTCGATAATATTTTTGACAATCGAGAGACCCAATCCCGTGCCTTCCAGGGTATGCACCCGATTTTCCACCCGGAAAAAGCGATCGAAAATCGCCTCTCGATCTTCCGTATCGATGCCAATCCCCGTATCCCCAATTTCAATCCGCACCATTAGCGAATTCTGCTGGGATGGAGGATTGACAATCGAACATTGCGGGTTGCCTTTCGATTCTTCCTCTTCTGGGTCAACGAGATACGCCCGAATGGCGATCCGTCCTCCCGATTCGGTAAACTTCAGGGAATTTCCTACCAAATTAGCAAACACCTGTAGCAAAAGGTCGTAGTTAGCCACCACTGGGGGCAAATTCGGCGCAACATCTTGAATCAGTTCGATGTTTTTATCCTTGGCATTGAGCTGGTAGGTTCGCAGGGTTTGCTCCACCGGTTGGAGGATGTCCACCGCTTCAAAATGATAGACGCGACAGGATTCCAGGCGCGAGAGGTCCAGTACGTCGTTCACCAACCGGGTGAGGCGATCGGTTTCGCGATTGGCGGTTTCGAGAAATTCCTGCCGCTCTTCTTCGCTCAAGTCTTCGCCATATTCGTGCAAGGTTTCGATGAATGACTTAATGTTAAACAACGGCGTTCTCAGTTCGTGGGACACATTGCTGATAAACTGACTTTTCGCTTCGTTGAGTTCCACCTCGCGGGTAATATCCTGCACCGTCATCGCAATCCCTTTGAGACTTTCGCGATAATGATGCTCTAACGGATTGGTTTGCTCGTCTTCTTGATAAAGGGTGCATTCCCGGGCGTAGGGATGTTGCGGCGCAAAGCAGGTATTCTCCAAATGATAGGTGCAACTGTTGCACAGGGGTTCTTCCCCCCGCGCTTTGTGCAACAAGACAGTAGTCAACAAAATGCGAACGGTGCGCCGGGTGGGTTCGGTTAAGGTAATGCGGAATTCTCCTCCTTCTCGAGAGGGGTACAGATAGGTGGCATCGGTATTGTCGCTCTCCGACTCGTTGCGGGGCGGAGGAAAGTCTCCGGTTGCCATTTCCGAGAGTAGGGGGCTTAATTCGGTGGCGATGCGGGCGGGTAGCAGGGAGAGGACGTTTTCGGAGACGATGTTTTTGCCTTCCCAGCCGAAAATTCGTCGGGCGGTGGGATTGACGAGAATTACTTGCAGGGTGGTGTCGAGCAAAACTGCGCCATCGGCGATCGTGGATACTAAGGTTTCTAGTTTGGCTTTTTCCCCCGTTAGCTCTTCGATATTTTGCTCTTCATAGCGTTCTAGTCGTTCCGCCATCTCGTTGAAACTGCCGATCAATTCGCTGAGTTCTCGCTGGGCGGGTAAATCGATTCGCTGCTTGAAATTCCCGGCGGCAATATTTTTTACCCCCACCAGCAGCTCTTTGATGGGTTTGGTAATGGTCAGGGCGTTGAATACGGCTCCTAAAATCACCATTACCCAAATGGAGATAAATACGGCAATGGTCACATCTCGGGTTAAATTCGAGGAGGTGACTACGGTGGGGTTGGGATTGATCCCGATCGCGAGTACCCCTAAATACTCTCCTTCGTGAATTAAGGGCACGAATACATCGGCGACTTCTCCATCGGGGGTGCGATGCTGTCGCACCATCGGCAATTCGGAATGGGTGGCAAAACCCACTGGAAGCTGTATGCGACGCTGAATGGTGAGGGAATTTTGCACCTCGGATTGGGAAAAGGGAATCCCGAGGAAGATTTTTCCCTCTGCATCGGCATAAAGCATGTAGCGCACGCTGCTGGTGCTGCTGTAAAACCGATGGGAAAACTGCGCCACCTGTTCGCGATCGCGTTCGGCAACTAAAGGGGCTACGTTGGCAGCCAGCAGCAGCCCTAAATCGCGCCCAAAGCGGGTGTCATTAAGGCGGGCATCCTGCTGAATGGTGTTGACGGCCCAAAATGTCAGCCCGCTCATTACTAATGACACGACTAATGTGGCTGCAGCCATCAGTTTGGTCTGCATGGTAAAGTCGGACCACCAACGGGCAATGATTTCTCCGATTTGTTTGAGTATAGCCAGCAAGGTTCTTCCGTTCTCTAGGGAAGGCAATGATAATTCAAGGTTTGCCGATGCGGGGGGCTAGTGCTGACCCGGATGCGCTTCATCGGGTGACAGAAATGCCACTCCCGCATCGGTGGGATGAGTTTTTTGCTTTACTTATATTGTTGCACGTGGAATTCTATTGCGCCGATCGCACCCGATGTCCGATGTCTCTTCGGTAGTATGCACCGTCGAATTCGATGCACTCGATGCCGGCATAGGCATTGGCAAAGGCGCGATCGAAGTCTTCGCCTAAGGCGGTGACGCCCAAGACTCGTCCCCCCGCCGTCACCAGTTGCCTGTCTTTTAATGCGGTGCCGGCATGAAAGACTATCGCCCCCCGGGCGGCGGCTTTCTCTAATCCGGCGATCGCTTTTCCTTTTTCATAGTCTCCAGGATATCCTTTGGCTGACATGACCACGCAGGCGGAGACTCCCGCTTTCCAGCGAATCGGGGGCATCTCCCTGAGTCGCTGCTGGGCACAGGCGAGAAGAAGTTCGTGCAGGGGGGTTTCTAATAAGGGCAAAATGGCTTGGGTTTCCGGATCCCCGAAGCGACAGTTAAATTCTAAGACTTTGGCTTCGCCGTCGGGGGAAATCATCAAGCCGGCATACAAAACGCCGCGATAGTCTATGCCTCTTTCTCGCATGCGGGCGATCGCTGGCTCTAATATCTCGGTTTGCACCCGGTCCATTAATTCTGGGGTGACGATGGGGGCAGGGGCATAGACTCCCATCCCGCCAGTATTCGGTCCGCTATCCCCTTCGCCGATCGCTTTGTGATCTTGCGCGGGCAGTAAGGGGCGCACGGTTAATCCATCGGTAATGGCAAGTACGGAGGCTTCTTCCCCGGTTAAGCATTCTTCGATGACGATGCACTCGCCCGATAAGCCGAATTTCCCGGCAAATGAGTCGTGAATGGCGTTTTTGGCTTCTTCTCGGGTGGTGGCAACGGTGACGCCTTTGCCGGCTGCTAATCCATCGGCTTTGATGACGATGGGGACGCCGTTTTTTTCGACATAGGCGATCGCTGCTTTTTCTTCTTCGTCGGTGAATACTGCCGATCGCGCGGTGGGAATTCCCACATCCTGCATGAATCCTTTCGCCCAGGATTTACTGGCTTCTAGTTGGGTGCCGGCTTGACTCGGCCCGAATACCATCAGGTTCTCTTGCTGCAGGTAATCGGCAATTCCCATCGCTAGGGGCACTTCCGGTCCGATGATGACTAAGGAGATGCCCCGCTCTTTGGCGGCGTCTTTTATACCGGAAAAGTTGTCCACTGTCAAGGGAATGTTTTCGCAGCGTTCCATTGCGGCGGTTCCTCCATTGCCGGGAACGCAGAACACTCGCTCGATTTCATCGGATTGTAGCAGCTTCCAAGCCAGGGCATGTTCGCGCCCTCCGTTACCAACAACTAAAATTTTCACTCTCATCCTCGCTGTCAAGGTCAGTTTTTACCGGGCGCGCAAACCCGGCGCGATCGGCTTCGATTCTACTTTAAAATATGCTAAAACAACTCGCATTGATAATCGGAGTTTGGTTACAATAGGGTTTGCGTTTATCTGGGCTTGAATTATGGCTACGAATATCGTCACGGGGGCGGCGGGTTTTGTCGGGTCTCATTTGGTGGAAGCATTGCTCGATCGCAAAGAACGAGTTATCGGCATCGACCATTTTAACGATTATTACGATCCGAGTTTTAAGCGGCACAATATTAAGCCGTTTGCTACTCACCCGGATTTTCAACTGATTGAGGCGGATATCCAGGATTTGGATTGGCGATCGCTGCTCGATGATGTGGCGGTGGTTTACCATCAGGCGGCACAAGCGGGAGTGCGCGCCAGTTGGGGCACCGGCTTTCGCGGTTATACCGAACGCAATCTGAATGCCACTCAGGTGATGCTGGAAGCAGCAAAAAATGCCACACACCTGCAGCGGTTTGTGTTTGCCTCTTCTTCTTCGGTGTATGGCAATGCACAAAAGATGCCGACGGGAGAAGATACCTGCCCTCAACCGGTTTCTCCTTATGGGATTACTAAGTTGGCATCGGAACAGCTTTGTTTGTTATATTATCGCAATTTTGGCGTGCCGGTCTCGGGATTGCGCTATTTTACTGTGTACGGTCCGCGTCAGCGCCCGGATATGGCGTTTCACAAGTTCCTACAGGCGGCGCTGAAAGATGAGGAAATTGTCATTTTCGGCGATGGGCAGCAAACGCGAGATTTTACTTATGTTAGCGATGCGATCGCCGCAAATTTGGGGGCGGCAACTGCCCCGGATGCCCCGGGGGAAGTGTTCAATATCGGCGGCGGTTCTCGCGTGTCTTTAGCTTATGTCATCGAGACGATGGAAACGGTGGTGGGCCGCCCCATCCGTCGCCAGTATATCGAATCTGCTGTGGGCGATGCCCGTCATACCAGTGCGGATGTGTCTAAGGCTCAACGCATCATGGGATACAATCCCCTGGTGTCGTTGGAAGAAGGCTTAACCCGCGAATGGGCCTGGATTCAGGAAGTGTATGGCTAGGTTGGTTTATCACATACTGTATCCGCCACTCGCGACTCGTTCCCAGCATGAGCTGGGAACGCCTCCGGAGGCTTTGTCTCCTAGTGACTATATTATATGTGACTCAAAGGATTGAAATCGCGCTAAGGCGATCGCTAGCGAAGCCATGCGCGACAGCGCTATAGTCACCCGACGATAGGCGCGTGGGTTGCAAACCCACGCCTCATAGCTCGAGTCGGTTGGAAACCGACTGAAAGCCTTACAGGACAAATATTTTAGTCGGTTTCAACCGACTTGAGTTGTGATTTCTGCGAAAGCGGGAATTCAGTTAAAGTTGCTGTTTCAATCGCAGGAAAACCGCGAAAAGAGAGAGATGTGGCGAAAACATCTCTCTTTTTTTGGGCGGTTGAAGATGCGATCGGGGTTTTTAGGATACGGGGTTTCTCCTCAGCCTGATGGTTATGAATCGGTAGAGACGGCAGTGTAACGGATGCTGCTACTGGCGCAACGTTCTGGTTTTCAACGAGTCCGATTTTAAGCGATCGGGAAGTGAAGCCGAAGTAATGGGTACCATTGTTGATTTCTAAGGTTTTCCAACGAGTGCAATTTTAAGCGATCGGTAAGAAGTTATGGAGTCACAGCCTCCGCAGGCGTGACTGGAGAGTTCGAGCTTCCAACGAGTCCGATTTTAACTAATCGGTAAGTCAAGTTGTAGTATTTGCCACATGCGGAGGAGAGGTAACGTGGTTTCCAACGAGTCCGAGTTTAACTAATCGGTAAGTTGAAAAAACCCTCTCCTTGGATGAAGGGTTCGTAACAGTTG
>NZ_JAYFEQ010000224.1:0-20481 GCF_055795085.1 Phormidium sp. CCY1219
AAAGAATAAGTCCACGAAGGTGGACTTTGCCTGTGTAGCCGCGATTTCAATCCCCCGGTTCGTAGTGACAATTTGCTTTCGCCAAATAGGGCCATAATCGCATCGCCAATGTATTTGTCGATAAAGCCATTGTTGAGCAGAATCGCCGGTTCCATACGCCGCAAATAGGAATTGATAAATTTAAAATTGTCTTGCGGGTTCATGCTTTCTGATAAGGTAGTGAAGGAGCGAATGTCGGAAAACAGCACGGACATTTCTCGTTCTACATGATTGCCCAGTTGCACATCGACGATACTATTTTTGTTGAGAAATTGCAGAAATTGTCGGGGAACAAAGCGCGAGTAGGCGGCGTTAAGCTGTAGCAAATCGTTGGTGAGTTTTAGGCGTTCGGCTTCCGCTTTTTTGCGGTCTGTGATATCCTGAAAGGCAGCGATCGCATACACCACATTCCCTTGTTCGTCAAAAATCGGCGTTCCCCAACTTTCGATGGGGATAATGCGATCGCCGCGATGAATTTCCAGATTATTTGCCATACTAGATAACCCCCGCAAAGCTTGCACGCTGGATAATCGATCCGTGGGATAGAGGCGATCGCTGTTGGTGCAGTACAGGCGATAAACTTCAGTTAATTTATCCGGCGCTACCGATTCAATGCCTTTGCCAAACATCTGCTGGGCGGCGTGATTGGCATAATACGGAGTTCCGGTGCGATCGAGCACCAAAATCCCCACCGGAACTGCTTCGAGAAACTGCATCAAGCGGCTTTCATTCTCCCGCAATTCACTATACAGTTTGGCATTTTCAATCGAAATTGCCGCTTGAGCCGACAACAAAGTGATAACCTTTCTTCGTTCTTCCGTAAATGCTCCTACGGTGAGGTTATTTTCCAAGTAAACAATACTAATTAGCTTCCCTTGATTGATTAACGGAACGCAAAAAATCGATTGAGTTTGATTTGCCGAAATATAAGGGTCTTGGTTAAACCATTGTTCCCGATACGCCTCATCGAGTACCACGGTTTCTCGGGCGCGCGCCACATAATTCACCAGGGAAACGGGCAGGTTATTTTCTAGGGGAAGCGATTGCAACACGGTAAATTCATCCGACTCTACGCTGCCCGCTGCTTCGATAAACAATTTTCCCGCTTTTTCTAAAATCAACACTCCCTTTTGTGCCCCGGCATTTTCTATCATAATTTTCATTAATTTAGCCAGGGATTTTTCTAAGATTATTTCGCCAGAAATCGCTTGAGAGGCTTTTAATACGCTGGTGACATCCAGGGCTTTTCCGCTATCAGTTGTGGTGGGCAAATGGCTGGATTGTACTTGGGAATTGCCCGCCGGATTCTGAGCGATAATTTGAAAGAGTTGCGGATAGGTTTCTTCTAAATGCTTGACTTTTGCCGTTGCGCCCCATTTTAAATAGCAATAGCGCGCTTCTTGCATATAGGTTTGGGCAATTTTGATTTTGCCTTTGGCGAGGTAAAATTTGGCGGCGAGTTCGTTGGCTAACGCTTCGTCGTTGAGGTACTGATTTTCTTTGGCAAGTTCAATGGCGCGATCGTACTGGTTCATGGCTTTAATCTCTTTGCCAACAACCCGATTTCGTTCCGCTTCCACCAGATAATATTTATGCAAAAAGTTCATCGGCGCATGATGCGCCCACTTTTTCATTTTTTTCTGGTTGTTTAGCACTTTCTGCAACATGCGCTTTTTTTCTAGTTTGGGAACGGTACTACATACTGCCAATTGCGTAAGAGCAGCGTAAAAGTAAAACATTGGGAAACCTATCAAACCTTTAATTACTTCTAAATTTGATAGCTTTTTTTAAAATCAGTTAAAGTATCAATCAGAGGGGGTTTCCAGAAATTCACGAACATTGCTCCATTAATTAAGGTTTTAGCTTGAATTTCTTTTGCAGTATTTTTGTCCGCTAATTCAACCCCCAATTTGCCCATCGTATATCCCGCCTCAATATCTCCGACAACGCCACATAAAATTACCCCATAACAAACATAGCCAAAGGCAGATTCAGCCGCATTCCCATGTTTGACCGATAAATCAATCATTTTACAAATTGAAGGCAGTAATAGTTCGGGAACGCTGACATAAGCAGCAGAAAACAAACTGACCAAGATTCGCATTGCGGCTTGATGAAATGCATCGCGCATTGGCGGTAAATTCTCTAAGGTTTCGATGCGCTTTTGGGCTAACAAAAGCTTGGTTTTTAGGAGAGTTAACCCAATCTGCAATTGCGTAGGCTTTTGAGGAAAATTGATTCCCAATAGCTTCAGCACCGATAAAGCGGTTTTCACTGCTTCTCGAGGCTGGTTTTGAGCCATGCAACCTTGAATTTTTATCTCATATATTTTGACTTTATCCAACAGGTGCTTTGCTTGCTGTAACACCCCTTGCACGTACCGCTCCATTGCTTCAAACTCGCCGCAGACATAGGCAGCTTCGGCGGCTTCTACATACAGGGAAAGGGTCAATTCGTAGTGCGTTTCCCAAGTGCGATCGCCGAACAGTTCTCTCCCTACTTGCAAGTATTTAAAAGCAGCTTCGTAGGCGGCTGACGCTTTGGCTTTTTTCCCCGCCCGCAAGTTCAATTCTGCCAGTTCTTCCCGCGCCTCTGGTGCGGAAATTAATTCTGTAGCAAAATTTAGTTGGTTGACAATCTCGAATCCGTAATAACTGGAATTATGCTGAAGTTTCAGCACCTTTTCCCTTCAATAAGGGTCAAACACCAAATCGGCGCTAAATTTATTAGCGGCGCGCGAAGTTTCAGCACCTTTTCCCTTCAATAAGGGTCAAACTCTTTACGGTGTATATTATTACCGCAAAGGTACGCACTCGTTTCAGCACCTTTTCCCTTCAATAAGGGTCAAACAAATACGAGGGCGAAGGTGTCGTCCGGGTGATTCCCTGGGTTTCAGCACCTTTTCCCTTCAATAAGGGTCAAACCCTTTTTTACGACCTTTTCCTTGACTCTTTCGACTAGTTTCAGCACCTTTTCCCTTCAATAAGGGTCAAACACCTAACCCCAAAAGAAATTCTTAACCTGCCTAACCCTTTCGGTTTCAGCACCTTTTCCCTTCAATAAGGGTCAAACTTCTTTTCAACCCCTGCACCTGCAAAAGCACAACTTGTTTCAGCACCTTTTCCCTTCAATAAGGGTCAAACGCCTTGAAAACGGCCTTATGTTTATGATTGTAAACGAAGGGTTTCAGCACCTTTTCCCTTCAATAAGGGTCAAACCTATTTTTCCCACCCATGGGAAGACGAATGGGATGAGTTTCAGCACCTTTTCCCTTCAATAAGGGTCAAACACGATACAGAAGTGGGACGTTTCCGCGGAAACTCCTAGTTTCAGCACCTTTTCCCTTCAATAAGGGTCAAACAATCTCGCAATGCGGGCACTACCCGGGCGATTACTGGAAGTTTCAGCACCTTTTCCCTTCAATAAGGGTCAAACTTTTGCGTCATATGGACGCGGGACTAGAAAGCTGCTGTTTCAGCACCTTTTCCCTTCAATAAGGGTCAAACGAGGTTGTTGCCTGGGTAGTGTACGAAGACAAAGTTGGTTTCAGCACCTTTTCCCTTCAATAAGGGTCAAACATAAAGCCCTCCTCGGCTTAGAAGGCGATGATGTTTTTGTTTCAGCACCTTTTCCCTTCAATAAGGGTCAAACATTTCAAAAATGAACGGCTAAGTTGGCCGGGCGAATGTTTCAGCACCTTTTCCCTTCAATAAGGGTCAAACTCCATGGGCAGGGAAGTTTTACTTCCTTGCTTATTGGGGGTTTCAGCACCTTTTCCCTTCAATAAGGGTCAAACGCATTGCAAAAAGAAGGTTACTCTTTCCAAATTTTTTGGGAAAGTTTCAGCACCTTTTCCCTTCAATAAGGGTCAAACCAATACCAGGGGTTCGTACCGCCATCGACGGAGGATGTTTCAGCACCTTTTCCCTTCAATAAGGGTCAAACAAATAGTCAACAACGACAATCACCAGGGGCTAGTAGTTTCAGCACCTTTTCCCTTCAATAAGGGTCAAACCAGCTGTAACCCTAACCCTCGGGTGGGTTGTTTCTCATTTGTTTCAGCACCTTTTCCCTTCAATAAGGGTCAAACATCTCCTTTGGAAACAAAGGAAATGATACATTTTATGGTTTCAGCACCTTTTCCCTTCAATAAGGGTCAAACAACAACTGATTGACCGAATAGCCCAGCAATGGGGCCTAGGTTTCAGCACCTTTTCCCTTCAATAAGGGTCAAACACCTATATCGCAAGTTATGAAGGCCAGTCTATATTCATGTTTCAGCACCTTTTCCCTTCAATAAGGGTCAAACTAGAATTTACAGGTCAAGGGGATCAAGTTGTAAAGAGTTTCAGCACCTTTTCCCTTCAATAAGGGTCAAACTATTCTGTGGCGAAAATGTCGCCTGGGTGGTCTGGGGTTTCAGCACCTTTTCCCTTCAATAAGGGTCAAACGAGGAGCGGGAGCGGATTAATTTAAACGCCCCCACAGTTTCAGCACCTTTTCCCTTCAATAAGGGTCAAACGAGAGCAATGGATAGCATAATGAAACAGTGCTACCCTGTTTCAGCACCTTTTCCCTTCAATAAGGGTCAAACTCTCGGAAAGAAAAATGACTTTCCTCAATCGTCCGTCGTTTCAGCACCTTTTCCCTTCAATAAGGGTCAAACACTTGCAAAGTCAAAAATGGATTTTCTTCGATATTTTGTTTCAGCACCTTTTCCCTTCAATAAGGGTCAAACCCCTTTTAGAAAAAGGGTATTCGTATTGGTACGACTGTTTCAGCACCTTTTCCCTTCAATAAGGGTCAAACGGTAGGAAATTTTTCAAGCTTAAGCATAGTTCTTGACTAGTTTCAGCACCTTTTCCCTTCAATAAGGGTCAAACAAATGGAGCAATGTGGTCATAATTGGTCAGATTTTCATGGATAGTTTCAGCACCTTTTCCCTTCAATAAGGGTCAAACAGTTTCGGTCTGTTTCTTTCGGAGCAAGCGGCAAGTTTCAGCACCTTTTCCCTTCAATAAGGGTCAAACGGTACGAAGAGGATAAGAGTTTAAATACCATTCTTGTTGTTTCAGCACCTTTTCCCTTCAATAAGGGTCAAACAGTTTGCACTAGTTGTTCGCTATGCATCCACATATGAATGTTTCAGCACCTTTTCCCTTCAATAAGGGTCAAACAAAATTTTCAAGAGCCCAATTTTGCGGATGATAAATCGTTTCAGCACCTTTTCCCTTCAATAAGGGTCAAACTTTATGGCGATGGGCTTCAAATCAAAATTTTGCTAGAGTTTCAGCACCTTTTCCCTTCAATAAGGGTCAAACCCTATATAGTATCCATGTCCAGCACCTCTATTACGTTTCAGCACCTTTTCCCTTCAATAAGGGTCAAACGAACATGGGTGCTATCCAGCACCCAACTAGTCTAAAGTTTCAGCACCTTTTCCCTTCAATAAGGGTCAAACTATTACAAAGGAGCCTACCACTCTAATCTACTCTTGTTTCAGCACCTTTTCCCTTCAATAAGGGTCAAACTATTACAAAGGAGGGAATAGTTCCCTCCTCCTCTTCCTGGTTTCAGCACCTTTTCCCTTCAATAAGGGTCAAACCAGTTCGATAGTTCGCCCCTGTATGGGGTGTATTAGTTTCAGCACCTTTTCCCTTCAATAAGGGTCAAACCACAGTTGCTCCGCGATCGGAGCAACAGCTCACAAGTTTCAGCACCTTTTCCCTTCAATAAGGGTCAAACACTATTGTCCACTTTGATAAGGGGCAAGGACATGTAGTTTCAGCACCTTTTCCCTTCAATAAGGGTCAAACAATTCGTAGGGGGTGAAGGTCGGGATTTATTCCTGGTTTCAGCACCTTTTCCCTTCAATAAGGGTCAAACGTTTCAGGGCGATGGCCATTTCAAAACACCCAAGAGTTTCAGCACCTTTTCCCTTCAATAAGGGTCAAACTTCCAAACGAGACTCGTCTAGAGTCTGCTTACATAGTGTTTCAGCACCTTTTCCCTTCAATAAGGGTCAAACCGTTTACACGCATAATCTCGGGATCGTATGTCGTACGTTTCAGCACCTTTTCCCTTCAATAAGGGTCAAACTGGTCTTCCAGTGGAACAAACGTGGAAAATCATGCGTTTCAGCACCTTTTCCCTTCAATAAGGGTCAAACCATTTTGACGAACCCCCCGTCAATTCATGGAATTAAGTTTCAGCACCTTTTCCCTTCAATAAGGGTCAAACAGGATATCATTCCATGGCTTTCGCCATTATTTAAAAGTTTCAGCACCTTTTCCCTTCAATAAGGGTCAAACACCGTGCTAATTGAAGTGACAGATTTTGATTTGCCCACAAGTTTCAGCACCTTTTCCCTTCAATAAGGGTCAAACTTTTTCGCGGACGGAACTCCCCGAACCCATACCACTGCGTAGTTTCAGCACCTTTTCCCTTCAATAAGGGTCAAACCGGCTATAGCAAACCAAAACCCTGCTATAGAGCAGGGGTTTCAGCACCTTTTCCCTTCAATAAGGGTCAAACGATTACAGTTGCACACGCTATTGGCATTGCGATGCTGTTTCAGCACCTTTTCCCTTCAATAAGGGTCAAACTATTGCTTTCGTTGGGCTTATTGTATGGGCCCTTGGAACTGTTTCAGCACCTTTTCCCTTCAATAAGGGTCAAACTTTTCTCCATGAGGGTGAGGGCGAGTATGCCCAGGGTTTCAGCACCTTTTCCCTTCAATAAGGGTCAAACTCTGCGTTCCTCACCGGAACCAGGAGATAGATATATGGTTTCAGCACCTTTTCCCTTCAATAAGGGTCAAACTTGAGTGGATTCTCAATGGCTTTCAGGCTCAGTATAGTTTCAGCACCTTTTCCCTTCAATAAGGGTCAAACGAGTATCAGAAATTTTTGATAACAGCCACCGTAAGGTTTCAGCACCTTTTCCCTTCAATAAGGGTCAAACTCAAAAATTTCTGATATTCGCGACCGTAAGGACCGGAGGAGTTTCAGCACCTTTTCCCTTCAATAAGGGTCAAACTGCCACCCAAGCATCCCTGAGATCCAAGAGATCCAACTAGTTTCAGCACCTTTTCCCTTCAATAAGGGTCAAACCTGTTGTCCACCACCCAGATGGGTCGGTGGTGGAACAGTTTCAGCACCTTTTCCCTTCAATAAGGGTCAAACGGGCGGTTTAACTACATTAGCTGGTGGGCTATTGTCGTTTCAGCACCTTTTCCCTTCAATAAGGGTCAAACAGTCCCCCAGTCCCACTAGGGTAGATTAGTTTCAACGTTTCAGCACCTTTTCCCTTCAATAAGGGTCAAACGCTTCGATCGACATAGCGGAGAAGAATTCCGTACCATAATGTTTCAGCACCTTTTCCCTTCAATAAGGGTCAAACACTTGTCAGAATACGAGGGGCTACGACAGTGGCTAGAGTTTCAGCACCTTTTCCCTTCAATAAGGGTCAAACTCCACCCTATGCATGGTAGGAGATAATTTTGTTTCAGCACCTTTTCCCTTCAATAAGGGTCAAACCCTCTGCGCACCAGTATGCGTAGAGTGGGTCGAGTTTCAGCACCTTTTCCCTTCAATAAGGGTCAAACTTTCATCGGCGGGCATATGGTCCGTCCGGGCAATAGTTTCAGCACCTTTTCCCTTCAATAAGGGTCAAACAAGTACCGGCTGGTTCAACCAGCAGGAGATGACCTGTTTCAGCACCTTTTCCCTTCAATAAGGGTCAAACTTCCACCAACTACTTCAAGGAAGAAGACAAGGAAGAATGTGAAATGTTTCAGCACCTTTTCCCTTCAATAAGGGTCAAACTCATCGCCTTCACGGACATGGTGAAGGAAGACAAGGAAGAAGTTTCAGCACCTTTTCCCTTCAATAAGGGTCAAACCCTTGAGTCCTGAGACTCGGGTATAGAGCCAATTCTACACCCATCGATCTGAGGGGGTCAAGGTTTTGTAGCAACAGAGTGGTCATTTTTGTCAAAAATCACGGAAAATCGTCGGCTGAAACCCAGTCCCAGAGGCTTATCTGAGGGGGGTCACGATAGAATGCGGGTTTCAGAGGTTGCCTACCCCCCTCAGATGCTTATCAATCCCAAGAAACTGATAAGACCAGCTAATAACTGACCGGGCTAGAGATTGCGATCGCGCAGGATGCGAGTTTTGGTTTCTTCGGGAACGGAAGGATCCGCTAACAGGCGATCGAGTAAGGGAGACATCTTACCTTCATTGTTAGAGATGGCAACTACTAAAGCTTGTTGATTGGCAATCGGTAATATCTTATTGTCCCTCGTCCAATCTTCGGTGATAATCGCTGACAATAACTCGGAATCGAATTTGGCTAGATGACTCAGCAAACCCGTCACTACCAGTTTATCAATTTTTCCAGCAATATCCACCGAGCGAAATAACAATCGGGTGCATTCCGTCAGTTCGGGAATCAACTGGCGTTCTTCCAGCAACACCATCTGGTTAAAAGTAATCATAGCAATATTGCCGATCGCATCTATGGTTTTCTGAGGCACATGACCCACAATCCTCCGGGTTAAGGCAAATGCAGCATTGGCAATGGGCAATTCTAGCATCCGTTCCCCAGAAGGGTGGTTCCAAATTGCCGCCGTCGTCAGTTTGTACGCCAGTTGCAAAATTTCCGGTGCAGTTTCGGTGGCGATCGCCTCAAATACAGTGACGATTTGTGCGGGACTCACCACCTTGGCATTCACCCGTTCCAAAATCGCCTGAAAGCAATTTTGTCGAACCCCAATTATCCGAGAATTGGCTAAAATAGGCAACAACGATTCAACCGCGATCGCTTGTTGTTGACGGGCTAATTCCCACAGCATCCCTGACGCATCCTTAGCAACATCTTGAGAAACATCGGCACAAGCAGCGATAATTTCCGTCACCGCTTCCGATGACCCCGCCTCAGCTTCTTGCTGGGCTAATTTTAATAACGCTATGCGACATTCTTTCGATTGACGGTTTTGTTGCAAATAAGGGACGATCGCCGGGGGAATGTACGCCAGTTTTTTGAGAATTAAGTTGATTTTTTTCGGTTTTAGGGAAGCGATCGCGCGTTGCAGCACTTCTGACAATTGGGTTTGCACCCCAGGCGATCGCACCGCCAAAGCATCCAGCGCCCCAATCCATTCTACCGGATGAGAATCAATCACCGGCTGAATCCATTCTCCCAATTTCACCGCCCATTCTTCATCCTTTGCCGTCGTTTCCCACCCTTGTTTCCCCAACTGTCTCACCATCATTGCCAAGGTAGAAATGCGATTTTCAGCAATTTGAAGGATATCCCGCTTTACCAGTGCGGATGCCACAGTGTCAGCGCCCCCGGATTGAATCGCTTCTTGCAAAGCGATCGCGCTGCTGCGGTTAAAAGATTTTGAGGCATTGGGGGGCGGTTCCTCAAACAAAGCCCGAGCGATCGCTTCCACCAATTCCGGATCCCTGGCTGCTTTTTGTCCCACAACCACTGCACAAACTCCCACCCATTCCGGTTGTAACTCCGCATCCAATACGCTAAACCAAGAATTGCCAAACGGGGAATTTCCATCGGCGATTAAATCCGGTAACAGGTGCAACAGCAAAGTCACCGCATTCTCCTTTTCCACAAAAGAATTATTCGCCGGAGGAATCTCCAAAATGGTTAGTAAAAAATCGCGCTGCACTTGAGTAGGCACTCCAGGAGTCAAGTACAAATCGATGGCGATCGCCCGCACGTGACTGCCAAATGCGCTATACTGTTGTTTGAGAATTTCTAACACCGGCAAATCCAGCGACTTCCCCGAATTGCGAACGCTGCGATAGTATTCTCCCAGGAACTTTCCCCACAGAGTATGACCCAATCGCGTATCAGTTAATGCACTGGCATCTAAGGCAGAAATGGCATCGCGAAATCGCTGACTTCCCGCCTCGGAACGAGCAATCCAACCCGCAGCCACTTCAATGGTTTTGTTAATCAATTCTTTCCCCGCATGAGAGAGCGATCGCACCACCACCTCCCACACCGGATTGCTATGTCGAATCGGGGCAGAATTGGCCGCAATTAACAACGCTTCCAGAAACGCATAATCGCCAGTTTTAGCAATGTCAAACAGTTGCAGCAGTACCGATGCCGATTCCGGTTCCGTGCGGGATACGGCAGCAAAAGCAATGGCACGAAAGGGGAGCAATTGTTGTTTATCCAGTTCGGTGCAAATCCGATAAAATTCTTCTAAAGCAACCAAGGTTAGCAACTGACGAAATATCGGCCATAAATAATGACGAATTTCCGGAGAATTGGCGCGAAACTGACGGCGGATGTGGGCTTGAGTTCGTTCGCCGGATTCGGTAGCATTTAACCAACGAGCGATCGCATATTCCAGGAACGTTTGATGGAAAAAACCGATGCGATGGTTGCCAAACTCTTTCAACACCCCATCGCTACGCAAGGCAGTGTAGGCGGCAAAATCGGTTTCGTTGCTGAGGTCAAACTGAGTTTCATAGATAAAATCGCGCAACCGTTCTTCGGAATTTTGATATAAAGTTTCGGCTAAAAATAAGCATAATTTTTCCTTACTTTTGCCAATGCGCGGAGATTGCTGTTGATGCCGGACTTTAGAAATTTTCCACGTCCAATAGATGTCGTAAAGTTGGCTGACGGTCAAATCTTCCGGGACGACTTGCGCTTCGGCAAACAGTTCGCACAACAGCGCCAACAGCAGGGGATTGCCCACAATTTCTGCTAAAGAAACGCGATCGGCAGATAGGTCTAAAATGCGGCTGGCAAAGCTGATTTGACTCTCAGGGGTGGGATATTCCGGTTTGAGAGCGGCATAAGTGCGAGCCGCTGTTGCCACTTCTTCGCGATCGAATTCAGCGATTTTGCAGCCGTCATACACGCTTTCCCGGAACCCGGCAAAACTTTCGTGATAGGGTTCAAAAAAGTCGGCATAATCGCTATCGCGACAGGTAAAGGCGACTGTGGTGCCGGATTCGAGCAGTTGGGAGAGAGTGAGACGCAATACCGGTACGAGGGGTTTAGTGAGAATAATATCTAAAGTATCGAGCAATAACACCCCGCGTCCCCGTTGTGCGGTGAGTTGTTGGGCGACGGCGACGATGGAGAGGGGGGAATCGCTGACTTTTTCCCCCACTTCTTCCGGAAAGCGATCGCTTCCTCCGATTAAATCGTCACAGCGCACTAAGGCAATCCAACCGGCATGATTCTGAGTCAGCAACTCGTCATACAGCGTGCCCAAAAGGGTACTTTTCCCATATCCTGCCGCCCCCAAAATCGGCACCACCCGCTGTTTTCCCGCAAGTCCGATCGCAATCTGACTCAAGCATTTGTCGAGCAATGCTTCCCGACGAATCGCCGGTAAAATATAGGGTTCGAGGGCTTTGCGGGTTCTCGAGGCATTGCGGGTGACGGTTTCAAGTTGAGCCGTCGCCGGTGTTGCTTTGGCAAACGCTTCTTCGATAATGCTTTCCACTGGGGGTGAATCCGGTTCGGGTTCATGACTTTCCGAAGGAATTCCAGCAATTTCCTGCCAATCGAGATCCAACGCCCGACAGATTTCTTGGAAATAGGGGCGATCGACGGGTTTGCAATTGAAAAATTTGCTCACTGTCGTCCAAGATGCGATCGCTAATTCCTTGGCGATCGCGGTTTTCGTCAAATTATGCCGTTGTAAAGCTCGTTCGGCTTTTTTGAGACCCTCTTCAGACGCAACCAGCGATCGAGGCGACATCTCAACCTCCTGTGAATATTGATTTTTTCGATTTTACTCCAAACTCATATAAAAAATCATACACTCTCCCCCCATACTCATACGCGAACTCAAATAAGCCCTTGCCACGATGGAAATGCAAGCCATTTCTTTCCTTGCTTATGGAATTTACCGACAACTTGCTGAAAGCAGCTTGGCAACAAGTGCGCCGAGGATCCCGAATGGCAGGGGTCGATCGCATTACCGTTGATGGGTTTGCTGACAATCTGGAGGCGCAGTTGCAGCAACTCCAACAGCATCTTACTCGCGAAACCTATCTCGCCAAACCCGCTTTGGGCTTTCACTTACCCAAGGCATCCGGTGGCAAACGCTTAATCGGCATACCCACCGTATCTGACCGCATCGTACAGCGATTGTTGCTGGAAGAACTCTACTGGCCCCTGGAAGACACCCTACTCGATTGTAGCTACGCCTATCGACCGGGGCGCGGTATCCAGATGGCAGTGCGGCATCTGTATTCCTACTACCAGTTTCAACCCTGTTGGGTACTCAAAGCCGATATTGCCCAATTCTTCGATAATCTTTGCTGGGCGCTGTTGCTGACTCACATTGAAGAATTGCAATTAGAACCGATTTTGTTGCAATTGCTCGAACAGCAAATCGGCGCGGGGATTGTGATTCGGGGACAGTATCGCAACTTTGGCAAAGGGGTGTTGCAGGGGGCGATTTTGTCTGGTGCTTTAGCCAACTTGTATCTCACCGAGTTTGACCGGCGATGTTTGGCACAGGGATTCAATCTGGTGCGCTACGGGGATGATTTTGCGATCGCCACCCCAGATTCCATCCAAGCACACCGCGCCTTAGAACGAGTGCGGGACTGGTTGGGCGAGTGCTATCTCACCTTGCAACTGGAAAAAACCCGCATCTACAGTCCCGAAGAAGAGTTTACCTTTCTCGGCTATCGGTTTGTCAAAGGTGAGGTCTATGCACCCCCACCACCCCCCAAACGAGACAGCAGTGAATGGGTGCTATCTGCCTCTGGCGTTCCCTCTCGGCGTCCCGCACAACGCAAGCGAGTGCGCGTTTCTCGTCCTCCCCTGGCGTGCAGTCTCAAATCGATCCACTTTCCCATTGCCCATCCGCAACATTTGTGGAGTGATACCATGACCACTTTATACATCACCGACCAAGGCGCTTATTTAAGCGTCAAAAACCAGCAATTTCAAGTGTTTTCCAATCGGGAACTGCGGGTCAAAGTTCCCGCCAATCGCGTCAGTCATATCGTCTTGTTCGGCTGTTGCAATATGTCACACGGTGCCGTTTCTTTGGCCTTGCGCCGTCGCATTCCCGTGATGTATTTATCGCAAAAGGGGCGTTATTTTGGACGATTGTACTCGGAAAGTCATGCCAAAGTCGAGTATTTGATTCAGCAAGTGCAACGCAGTTTGGATCCGGAATTTACGCGGATGCAAGCGGAGGCGATCGTCGCGGCAAAATTGCACAATTCCCGGGCATTGTTGTTGAAACTGAATCGCCGTCGCCAAACCGATGAGGCGTTCATTGCTTTGGAAATGCTTGCCAGTTGCATGAATAAACTCTCGTTAGCCGAATCGATGGATGCCTTGCGCGGGTATGAAGGAAAAGCCGCTGCTGCCTATTTTCAAGGATTGGGTTCACTATTTACCGGCCCCTTTGCCTTTAACAAACGCACCAAACGTCCCCCCACCGATCCGGTGAATAGCATGATGAGTCTCGGCTATACGTTGCTGAGTCAAAATGTGCATTCTTTTGTGAATTTAGCCGGACTGCATCCGCACTTTGGGAATTTGCACGTGCCTCGGGACAATCATCCGGCATTAGTCTCGGATTTGATGGAGGAGTTTCGCGCTCAAATTGTGGATTCTTTGGTGGCGTATTTGGTGAATTCCCAGATTTTGACTCCCGATGATTTTACCCCACCGGACGAACGCAATGGGGTTTATTTGCAACCTCATGCACTCAAGAAATATTTGAAGCATTGGGAGGATAAGTTGCTGTCGGAAATCACCCATCCTCACACGGCTTATAAAGTCAGTTTGAAACGCTGTATCGAGTTGCAAGTGCGGGAATATATTGCCTGTTTGGTAGGGGAAGTTGAGGTGTATCGTCCGATGTTGTGGAAGTTGTAAGGGGTGATGGTTGATTGTTGATGGTTGATTGTTGATGGTTGATTGTTGATGGTTGATTGTTGATGGTTGATTATTTTTATTAACCCTTCATCCTTCATCCTTCATCCTTCATCCTTAATACCCGTTTCCCGTTCTTCATGCCCAAACCCCTAACAGGAACGAGGCGATCGCTATTTTTAGCAGTCGCGAGACAACCGGGAATTACCTCAGCACAACTTTGCGCCCAGAGTTGCGCCCGAGGCGGTGAGCTTTCACGCATCAAACATCATTTGGCCGGTTTGATTGACGAAGGATTTATTGCCATCTCCTTTCGCAACAAACGCGGCAAGTCCCACTACCAGATTACGAAAAGCAAAGGCAAAAGAATGCTAAAATATTTAACGGAGGCTTAAGTTTATGTGTCATTTATCCTGAGTTGATGGTTGATTGTTGATTCTTCATCCTTCATCCTTCATCCTTCTCCCCCTGTTCCCTTCCATAACCACCGGCAAACCCGCTCTAGTTCTATTAGTCCACCTTATCATTAGAGACTGACTGATAAGCATCTGAGGGGGGTAGGGAAGTGCTGAAACCCTGATTCTGTCGTTACCCCCCTCAGATAGCCCTCTACCAGAGGGTTTCAGACCACGATTTTCCGTGATTTGAGGCGAAAATGAGACCCGTGTTGCTACAAAACCTTGACCCCCTCAGATGGATGGGTGTAGAATTGGCTCAGCGCTTGAGTTTCAAAACTCAAGGGTTCGACCCTTCTTAAAGGGAAAAGGTGCTGAAACCGCGACGCTCGCGACGCTCGCGACGCCCGTAATGTTCGACCCTTCTTAAAGGGAAAAGGTGCTGAAACACAATCGGCTACTCCGTCGCCATTACAGTCAAGGGAGTGTTCGACCCTTCTTAAAGGGAAAAGGTGCTGAAACACGGTCTTCTACTACGATTGCTGCTTCTTGAACCCCAACGTTCGACCCTTCTTAAAGGGAAAAGGTGCTGAAACACTTCCGCTGTGATAAGAACAGCAGGGTATTGCCCGGTTCGACCCTTCTTAAAGGGAAAAGGTGCTGAAACTTGGTGGAACACACCACCACACCGATAGCGACCGCGAGTTCGACCCTTCTTAAAGGGAAAAGGTGCTGAAACTCTTCCTTGAAGTTGGAACACACCACCACAGCACCGGTTCGACCCTTCTTAAAGGGAAAAGGTGCTGAAACAAATCGGCGAGCTCCGTCGTCGTTGAACAACAGTTGTTCGACCCTTCTTAAAGGGAAAAGGTGCTGAAACGGATAAGAGGCGGGGAGTATTTGGGTTACGATTCCAAGTTCGACCCTTCTTAAAGGGAAAAGGTGCTGAAACATTGGGTGCAGATTGGGGCGCAGAGCACCTTGCATTGTTCGACCCTTCTTAAAGGGAAAAGGTGCTGAAACAACCACTGGGAGACTGATCCCCCGGATGGTTGCGCAGTGGTTCGACCCTTCTTAAAGGGAAAAGGTGCTGAAACATTTCCATCGTCCGGAAACGTTGTCCGAATGATGAATCGTTCGACCCTTCTTAAAGGGAAAAGGTGCTGAAACACCACAGCCCACCACGAAATATAATTGAATCGGCCGTGTTCGACCCTTCTTAAAGGGAAAAGGTGCTGAAACCCTCCGTAGGAAAATACCGCCGACGACATCGACACGGTTCGACCCTTCTTAAAGGGAAAAGGTGCTGAAACGAAATAAGTAGCATCTACCACATTAAGGACTTGACCAGTTCGACCCTTCTTAAAGGGAAAAGGTGCTGAAACCGTCACTGTTCTTCTGAATAAACAGCACCTGGCACTTGTTCGACCCTTCTTAAAGGGAAAAGGTGCTGAAACTCTACTGTTCGGAAACTTTGTCCGAACGAAGAATCGAAGTTCGACCCTTCTTAAAGGGAAAAGGTGCTGAAACAAAACTAATCTACCCTAGGGGGACTAGTTACCCGTTCGACCCTTCTTAAAGGGAAAAGGTGCTGAAACTCATAATAAATCCGGCATAGACTTGAATTTTCCATCCGTTCGACCCTTCTTAAAGGGAAAAGGTGCTGAAACAGTCCTCCCCCTGGTATCGATAGGTGCTCGTTTTCAAAAGTTCGACCCTTCTTAAAGGGAAAAGGTGCTGAAACCGAAAATAGTCATCTGGACTGCTTCGCAACTGCTGTCGTTCGACCCTTCTTAAAGGGAAAAGGTGCTGAAACAAAAGACATTTCCCTAGGACACCGGGGAAGCCAGAAGTTCGACCCTTCTTAAAGGGAAAAGGTGCTGAAACTTGAACAACAACCCTTCCCCCCAAGTCGGAAAAAAAAGAGTTCGACCCTTCTTAAAGGGAAAAGGTGCTGAAACTAGCAACAGAACCAGAAGTTCTCCAAGCAAAACGGTTCGACCCTTCTTAAAGGGAAAAGGTGCTGAAACCACACCTCCACACATTGAATTTCTTCTTTAACACAGTGGTTCGACCCTTCTTAAAGGGAAAAGGTGCTGAAACCCAGTTTACTCGCTATCGCGAACGTAAAACCAAATGGTTCGACCCTTCTTAAAGGGAAAAGGTGCTGAAACCGTTGGTAACGATATGGACATAATGTGCATGTCCTTTGTTCGACCCTTCTTAAAGGGAAAAGGTGCTGAAACACTAGCTGGTCGATCTTGGAGCCGACCAGTAGGCATGGTTCGACCCTTCTTAAAGGGAAAAGGTGCTGAAACTACCGATTCCTATATTGATCGATACAGTAATACTGAGGTTCGACCCTTCTTAAAGGGAAAAGGTGCTGAAACTCTAAGTCTACTTCTACCCACTCGACACAAACCGGTTCGACCCTTCTTAAAGGGAAAAGGTGCTGAAACATTAACTGGTCTATCTTAGATCCCATCATGAACGAAAATAAAGGTTCGACCCTTCTTAAAGGGAAAAGGTGCTGAAACCTCTTACCTCTCAGCAAAATCGAGAACCAAAAAGCGAAATGTTCGACCCTTCTTAAAGGGAAAAGGTGCTGAAACCTAAACTTGTTTCAGCGTAACCTAGGTCAATTCGCCCTCGTTCGACCCTTCTTAAAGGGAAAAGGTGCTGAAACCGGTCGCGATTGAGTTGTCGGTGCCTTGGAAGACTAAAGTTCGACCCTTCTTAAAGGGAAAAGGTGCTGAAACTTGAAGTCCAAAAGGACATCATACCCGACTCCATCTGTTCGACCCTTCTTAAAGGGAAAAGGTGCTGAAACACTGTTCCACCCACTCGACACTGAAGTGTGTCGAGGGTGTTCGACCCTTCTTAAAGGGAAAAGGTGCTGAAACTCTTGTTCCGCTGATACCGGTACGGCAACAAGAAAAAAGTTCGACCCTTCTTAAAGGGAAAAGGTGCTGAAACACTCAACGTTCGCGCGGTCTGTATTGCTAAAATGCTTCGACCCTTCTTAAAGGGAAAAGGTGCTGAAACTTTCCACGCCACCGTCCTACGACAGTGTCGTAGACATGTTCGACCCTTCTTAAAGGGAAAAGGTGCTGAAACGCTTTTTTTTACCAGTATCGTACTGGTATGTCAAAAGTTCGACCCTTCTTAAAGGGAAAAGGTGCTGAAACGTTAAGCAAGACAGGAAAAGGGCTGTTAGAATCAAGTGTTCGACCCTTCTTAAAGGGAAAAGGTGCTGAAACGTTTCACTCCATGAGAAGTTCCAGCCGTAAAACATGGTTCGACCCTTCTTAAAGGGAAAAGGTGCTGAAACTATAGATCCAGATTCAGTTTCAGTCCTGAAACTGAAACTATGTTTGTTCGACCCTTCTTAAAGGGAAAAGGTGCTGAAACGCAGTCCTGAGACTGAAACGACGATCGTCAAACAGATAGTTCGACCCTTCTTAAAGGGAAAAGGTGCTGAAACGTGAAGAAGAGCGGCGTATTTGACGTATCCGGATCTGGTTCGACCCTTCTTAAAGGGAAAAGGTGCTGAAACAGTTATCGCCCACAACACATGTTGTGGTAAATAATTGTTCGACCCTTCTTAAAGGGAAAAGGTGCTGAAACTGGATGGTTAAATGCGGTATTGGTCCAAATTCACTAGGGGTTCGACCCTTCTTAAAGGGAAAAGGTGCTGAAACGTTGGTACAGGGTCCTTCAAATACGACTCTCACCCCATCAGTTCGACCCTTCTTAAAGGGAAAAGGTGCTGAAACGGGTCCTTCAAACAGGATCCTTACCGCATTACAACGTTCGACCCTTCTTAAAGGGAAAAGGTGCTGAAACTGGTACCATATTTGAGCACGTACATACCCATCGCTGTGTTCGACCCTTCTTAAAGGGAAAAGGTGCTGAAACCTTCGAAAAGGGGCTGAGGGAGGTCTATTTCGTGGTTCGACCCTTCTTAAAGGGAAAAGGTGCTGAAACTTTAACCCTGGGTAGCATGATTCCTTCAAGAGATTCAGTTCGACCCTTCTTAAAGGGAAAAGGTGCTGAAACGGCTGGTAGCCAAGACCAAGGCCAAAACAAGCAGTTCGACCCTTCTTAAAGGGAAAAGGTGCTGAAACTTTCCAGCAATTGCTGGGACACCGATCCTCCTCGGACAGGTGTGTTCGACCCTTCTTAAAGGGAAAAGGTGCTGAAACTTGCTAGCCCTAGCCAAATGGATCCAGGACGAATCGTTCGACCCTTCTTAAAGGGAAAAGGTGCTGAAACCTTTACTAATATTTCAAGTAACCTTGGAGTTGGAGGGGTTCGACCCTTCTTAAAGGGAAAAGGTGCTGAAACAAGGGTCCATTCGGACCCTCCGTCCATTCGATACAGAGTTCGACCCTTCTTAAAGGGAAAAGGGGCTGAAACTCAAGTAACCTAATTGGAGGGGGGAAGAGGTATTTTGGGGTTCGACCCTTATTAAAGGGAAAAGGTGCTGAAACAGGTGCCGCTCCTCTAACTCTTCGAGGAGATTAGCCTCCGCGTTCGACCCTTATTAAAGGGAAAAGGTGCTGAAACGAATAAAAGCAGTCGAGTTCGATCGCGACTGCTTTTTTAGTGTCTTTTTTCCAAATTGACCCAGCCAATATGACTGCTGCGCCAAACTCATATAAAAACTCATACACTGAGGCGCAGAAAGCATATAAGAACTCAAATACTCCCTTGCAATGCTGGAGATGTAGCGTTTAGCTGAACCTAATGCCTATTTATCTAACCCAACCCGGTTCGATTCTCAAAGCAAAGCGGCAAGTGTTTGAAGTCTGGTATCGCCAGCAATTGCAGCATCGTCTTCAAGCAAAACTCACCAGTCACATCGTGGTTTTTCAGGGCTGCGAACTCTCTGGTGAGGCAACCGCATTAGCCTTGTCTCATTCTCTGCCGGTGTTGTTTCTCGATGCAGGCGATCGCTATTTAGGACGCCTTCACCTGGAACCCGATGCCAAATATTTGCCCCAACAACTGCAACTTGCGTCGGATCCGCAGTTCCTGCAATCCACCAGCGAACGAATCGTGAGTGCCACTTTGCACAATCGTCGGGCATTGTTGCTGTCTCTCACTTCCTGCGGTTGTCCCACTGTCGAAATCGCCTGTGAAGCGATCGAACTGTTTCTCGATGAGATTCCCACCCTCCCCATCGAACAATTGCGTCGCCATTTAGCCGCCATCAATCAAGTGTACTATCCCGCCTTGCGCGAGTGGTTGTGGCTGAATGCAGGCTCAAAACCCGCAGCCGTTAACAATCTGTTACACCTCGGTCAAGCTTTATTAGAACAGGTGGGACTGGGGATGGTTTTGGAAATGGGACTGCATCCGGATATTGGCGGATTGCACCGCAGCGATGGAGACAACCTGCCATTAGTGCGAGATTTGATGCTGGAGTGGAGTGTGGTGTTAGTCGATGTCGTGACATTGCAAGTTGCCCTCTCTCACTTGGGGGATTCCAGCAATGGTAACGGCAAAACCAGTCCCGCCATTCATTTTATTACTACCTGGGAACAACAACTAGCAACTGTTGCCACTGGCAATAAAACCTATCGTCAATGTCTCTGGCATCAAATCCGGCATTACCAACGCTGTTTGTGGGGCAATACCCCATACCGTCCCGCCTTGCTGAAATGGACGCCCAAGCTGATGAGTGAAACCCCAATTCAGCCCCAAACCGTGACCAATTTAGCAGCCGTTTCCCTGGTGTAAATTTGGCAAGCGGGAGGGAGGGTTTAAACGATGGCAGCCTAACACCTAACGATAACCCGGCGTGGGATTAATCCCACGCCTAATAGCTAAAGTCGGTTAAAAACCGACTAAAAATATTCTCCTAAAACCCTTTTAGTCGGATTTATCTGAGATCTTGCACCATTCTCAGTAAGCCTTTGTCACCCGACCATCTGGCCGCCATTCGTTTAAACCCACGCCTCATAGCTAAAGCCGGTTAGAAACCGGCTGAAAACGTTACGGTAAAAGCATTTCAGTCGGTTTTAACTCAGATCTTGCACCATTCTCAATAAGCTCTGTAAACCCCACGATCCGGCGGGGAGTGCAAGTCCCCGCCTCATAGCTGAAGTCGGTTGAAAACCGACTATAAGACTTACCCCACA
>NZ_JAYFEQ010000225.1:0-14781 GCF_055795085.1 Phormidium sp. CCY1219
AAGGTAGAGAATTTTTCATTTCGGAGGTGCAAGCGCGGTAATGACTATTCGGCTACGTACCACATCAATCTGAGAAAGGCTATACACTCGAGAGAGATTAAAATAAAGGCGATTTAGTTTACAAGTTTATGGAAACCGATTGGCAGGGATTGTGCATCTCGAAATCGTCACGCCTATGCCGATTAAATGTGCGGTTGCTTTGGGGGGGGGACCTCTAGGAGAATCTGACCTTTTAAAGGGGATAAACTGGCTCACCCTCAGAATAAAGCAGAAAATAAGCCGATGGAGCGATCGGCACGACCAAAGCAGTTTCAGGCATGAAGAATTGAAGATGAGGCACTCGATCCAAGCACTGTGGAAAAGGCTACGGCGCAGTTGGCAATATGCAGCTGCATTCTGGCGGCGCTTGTTTGGCAAGTGGAGCAAGCCGTTTCGAGCTTCCCATTCAGGGAAAACAGTTGTCTTGAAGCCGCAACCCCGTGCGCCCTTAACCCCAGTAGACTATGAGTTTTTATTTACCCAACTGCTAGAAGGAGTGCATCGGGGGTGGACTCAGATGCAGGTTTTGCAATTCATCAAAGGTTTAGGGTACGGAGGATACCATAACACGGCCTCATCTGTCAAGTCGGTGGCGAAAAATGAAGGAGAAGAAAAATGGGTGGAGTGGTTGCGGGAGTTTGGCGATCGCCTGCTCGAGTCCCCGATTCCGAATCGCGAATTGGCAAAGCGCATGGTGCAGTTAGGACAGCTCAACTGTGGCACATTGGCAGAGGTTGCCGGTGAAATCGGACAACAATTGCTCGATCGCCCAGGGCAAATTCCCCAATCTATCGATTCTGCTACGAACTCTATCTCAGACAAACCAGAGGATAGGGTAGAAAAATGGCTCAGCCAGGGACAAGCCCAGCTCGATCGCCGACAATATCCTTCCGCGTTAACCAGTTTTCAGCAAGCGGCGCAATTGACATCGCAAAGCGCAGAAGTATTGTATGGGTTGGCGGTGGCTTGTCATCGGATGGGACTGTATCGAGAAGCGATCGCCCATTTGGATCGCTGTTTAGATGCCCATCCAGAGCACGCCCCCGCCCTAACGCAGCGGGGGCTAGCTTACCAAGCGTTACAGGAGAGGGAAAAAGCTACGGCGGATTTTGAGCAAGTGGTGGAAATGGCAGCGAACTCGCCCCAAAGCTATTGTGCGCGAGGTAAAGCGTTGGTACAATTGCAGCGACAAGAAGAAGCAGTCGCAGCCTATGAGGAAGCGATTAGGGTAAATCCCACCAGCCATCACGCCTGGTATAATTTAGGGAATGTACTGTACGACTTGCAGCGCTACGAAGCGGCGATCGAGTGCTATGATAAAGCGATAGAACTGCAACCGGACTATGCAGCGGGGTGGTTTAACCGAGGGGCGGCGTTGGGAAACTTGCAGCGCTACGAAGCCGCGATCGCGGCGTTCGATCGCGTGTTGCAAGTTCAACCCCATGACTATGATGCCTGGTTATGTCGGGGACAAACCTTAGAAAGATTGGCTTATCAAGCCGAAGCGATCGCCGCTTACGATCGCGCCCTGGAACTGCGCCCGGATGACCCCACAGCGTGGCGCTACCGCACGCAAGCGAGCGATCGGTTGAAAAATCAGTAGTCAAGCACGGCAAAATTGCCCGTGAGTGTAAGGGAATTGCGATCGCCTACCCGCACTTTTATTTAAACCCGCAAAAAGGCTCGCGCTCTACCCTTGTTTGGTGAGCGTCGCGATCGATTGCCCTCGGAATTTATGCTAAAATCCAATCAGCTTTCAGGTTGAAAAACCGCCGACCCATACGAAAATGCTGCGGAAACAGTAGACACTCTCAAACGAAAAACACTAAAGGGCAAAAAGTAGCGAGAACTCTTTAAACAGCCAGAGCCAGCTACAACAAGGATAAATGAAAAACCCAAAAAAGTCGATGCCCTCAGCTCGGTAGAGTAGGGCATACCCGAACCTCTCTTGACATAGAGACGCCGCCGAGAGAGCTATCCATAGGTGGGGATCTAGATAATAGCAAGTGATATTCTAGTACCCTCGGAATTGACATAACCTTGTCGGGAGGATGTCAGGTTCGTGAAACCCAAAAATTTAACCGCCCTTTGGGGTGCACGAGTGCTGCAACCCAAAGGGCGATAGAGAGGGTTAGTTTACTGAGTTTACCGATAGTCTAGCCGGTTTCTTCATTGGCGGTAAAGGTGGCTTCGCCACACCCCTCTCGCCCTTCTCCTTGCTTCACGTATTCTTGCCAAAGCCTTGCCAATTCTTCAGCTTGCGATCGCGATTCGGGAGAGACTTGGTACATCCGCCTCGGTCGTCCTCGTCCTTCAACTTTTTTCCAATACCCTCGAATTGCTTCTTCGTTTTCCAGAAATTTGAGCGCGCTATAGAGTACAGTGTCGGACAGTCTATACTCCGGGTATTCGCGCTCTAGTTTTTGGATCAGTTCAGTTCCATAGGAATCTCCACTCAACAAGACTGAAAGAACGTAACACACGGTCAGTTCCTTATTCAAATACGTCGGTGGTGGATTTTGAAAAAAATCATAGATATCTTCAAACTTCATCTGATTTACCCGCTGAATACCCCATTTCATACTGATTTAGACAGGTTTTTACGCCCTGAAATTTTGACGGTTTTGTGGTTGTTTGCTAGCTATAGGGTCAAAATCAACCCCGATTACCTGAAAGACCCAAGCCCCGAGCGAAAATGGTTATCGATTCATCATTATTCCGGCACAAAGCCAGAGATAAACCAAGTCATTTTGGCTCCAGCATGAATCCGAAAACGCTTTTCAGCTAGCCTCTCGCTCTTGTGAACTCGGAAATTTATTTATAGAAATAACCCGATTCACCACTGGAATAATTGAACGGGATAAAATAACCCCGTAATTTTCCATCCTTTGGGTTGGAAAATTTATCAAATTTCCGATTGGCTTTTGCTGCTAGAAAGGCTTCCAGTCAGGATTCACTGCATAACCACCTGGTATAGAGTTGTCAAGACACCCTATTTCAAGTCAACTTTTACAGCTTGATGCACCCTCAATCAGCGAAAATCAGCACCCTAATTCAATAATTCAAACGCCAGGAAGTTTCTCGTATAACTGGCTTCAATAAAAAGTAGGTCGCTACCTTTGAAACGATGGCGCTTATTGTTAGACTTCAAGCCCCTGTGTTATCTCACGCCTACTTTTCAATAACTAAATGTCACCCTCAATGTTGTGGAAAACGCCATCCAAGCCCGGTTAAGTTTCAATTTAAATTGAGCTTGTCAAAGCAAGTCCGGAAATATTTTTCCTCATCACTCTTGCGATCGCCGCTCGCCAAAATGCACCCTTTCATATCGATGCCCATCTATGTTGCCCACCAGGAGCAAAAAGGGCACGAGACGGCGGAAAAATGCAACTCTGCGTTGAGACTTTGGCGCTTACAGCTACCTTACGGACATCCTTTGCGGAGTTAGGGACACAATCTACGGTCACTTTACCCAGAGTCTGCATCCGTATCAGTACAACACACACCCAACCCACTGGTTCGGGATTTTGCGACCCTTAGACTGGGGCATGAGCATAGAGCTGATGGCGGTTTCGCCCGACTCGAGGGGGGTTTTTGAGAAAACTCCATTATCGAGACGTAGGCTCTGCGATGCCACACACTACCAGATAAATCAGTCTCCGACAGGAGATTTACCCTTAAAATTACCTCGATGATATTGAGCTTGTCGTGCATTGTTTGGCGATCGCCCGTCGTGTCCGCTATAAACCACCCTGGATCGGGATTAAAGCACCTCGTCGAGCAACAGTACATCTGTAGGAACAACTGCTCCTCAGACTAACCGCTGTAAGCCACTGATATTTCGCTCTTGCAGACGCATCCCCGACCTGGTGACGATCTTCTCGCCGCTAATGTTCTCAATTTTCTTTCATTGTGGCTTAAAATTCAACCTATCCTGCCAAAACTCTCATCAATGCAACCCACTTGTCCGGCAACCTGAGAGTGCATTGGTCTATCATTAAGCAAGAGCGGCTTGGCATGAAAGCCCATCACGGCAACTGCAAATCTCTATGTCAGATAACTCAGACCTCAAAGCACTTCCACCAGCACTCCAGCGCGTTATTCCTGCATTTCGCAGGTTTGGCTGGATTAGTTTCTGGGTGCAGGTAGTCCTCGCTGTGGTCGCTGGACTCATTTTCTTATTTGCCATTTTGGTGGATAGTCCCCAAGCAACCCAAGGTGCCAGTACCAGAAATGTCGGCACCGGTCCGGGCACGTTTTTCGCCGTACTCGGACTGATTACTCTAGGCATCAGTATTTATTGGGCATTTCGTTATACCCGTCTGGCTATCCAGCTTGAATCCCCAAATCCCAAGCTGCGCCCGAAAAAGGCAGATGCATTCCAACTGCTACAGCGTGGTTTAATCGTGAATTTAGTCGGAATGCTATTCTCCCTGATGGGTGCAGAAGCGATCGGGGGCACCCTGCTGGCAAAGGCAGTGCAGTACCAAGCCGGCACCCTTCCCACCACGGCTGTTAATCTCAATCAGTTTATTCAACCGTTGGATATTTTTGTGGTGCTGGCCAATACTCATACGATTGTCGCCCACTTTGCCGGAATTGTCACCGCCTTGTGGTTGCTCAATTGGATTTATAACAAAACTCAGGAGTAATTCATCGGCTTGAACAGTGGGAGAAATTCAACTCTCCCACCGATTATTTCGCGAAATTCAGCGCAATGCTTCCGCCGCCTAAGTGTTCCTACCGCCCGACACCGCGCGTCTCATCCCGAGAGGCTACCAGGCTACCCTTCGCGATCGCTCAAATCTGGTGGCGGGTTGCACAACGCCAGTTTAATCCTTGGCGATCGCTTAAGGAATAATGGCTTCCGGCGGCGCAATCCCAGAGGTTGGGGCAAAACTTTGGGGGGACGAACTTACCCCGGGGGAAGAAGTTGGTGCGGTGGTTTCCGTCGCGGGAGAAATTACTCCCGGATCCGGTTCGCGCAGGTTTTCGGAAGCGGTTTGCTCTGACATCCACGCCAGTCCCCCAATTGCCCCTGCCATCAGGGCGGTGTAGCCAAGATATAAATGTACTGGACTTAAGGAAAACCCGAGTTTGGGATCCTTGGCAGACCACGAGGGCACCACTTTGGTTTCCGATAAGGGTACCGACAAGCAAGCTGCCATTCCAGTACCCTCTAATCCCATCACTTCTCCAATTTTATGGATAAAGCTGCGGACGTAAATATGTTCTGGCAATCTGTCAATGTTCCCGTTTTCGAGAGCTTGCAAATGATGCAAGGGAACTAATGTTTCCCGATGAAGTTCTTCTAGGGATAAGGAGCGCTCTTGCCTCGCTCGTTTTAATTCTTCCCCCATTTGCCGTATGGCTGCTTTCCATTTTTCAGCCGAGTTTTCATTATTTTCTCCAGTGTTCTCCCCGGTTGGCTGGGATGGGAAAAGCTTCTGCAATGTTTGTTGAAATTTAGAGTTGCGATCGCCTCGGTCTGTGCCATCCCCACCACGGCGCTTCCCATTGGCGCTGTTCGATTCTGCGTCGTTGAACTCTCCCTGGGCTGTTTGCCACTCGGCTATATCCTCTGGAGAGAAACAAGGTGACGGCGACTCCCCTAACACCCGCAAATGATTTCCGCTAATTTTCTCCCCCCCAGTTAATTTTTCTTCTTTCGCGTTTTTAGCCACTTGCTTCAATGCCAGCCAGATGGCTTGTCTAGCCACTGCTTCGAGCAAAACTTGGGCACTTTCCTCCCGCTTGTCCAGTTGCTTTTCTAACGTTTTAAGAACGCTCTGGTAAACTTCCGTCTGATAAAGTTCAGCCTGAATCTGAGTCAAGATAGAAGTGGTTAATTCCTCTTTGTAACCTGACTCCCTGGAAATAGAGACCGATTCCATTGCTATAAAACTCTCCCGGTTTCTTAGTCAACACTTAATAAAAATAACAAAAATTGCTTCATGTCTTCAATTTGGAGAAATAAAATATAAGCTTTAATGACCTTTGCATAGGTTACTAAATATCTTAATTCAGTTGTTTTTTAAATACTCCGGATAAAAAAGAATTCATTCGTTCCTACAGCGCCCCAGTCCCCTGAATTTTCTTCTTTGATGGAATAAATAGAAAAACTTGCCACCGGGCAATATAGACCGCTATAAACTCTAGTGATATGGGGAAATTACTGGAAAACCAATCCTTCTTTTACGGCTACTACAAAACCGGAAAAAGCAAGGGGAAGTTTTGTCGTTTCCTGGGGCATGGTGCAACTCGGGAAACCATTTAGCCTAGGCAACTCCTGAAGGCAAAACAGCAGTTTCCCACCACTGAAGCTGGAACACCCCCGGAATGCGATCGCGCTACTCGAGCGGCTCATCCCCGCTTTTCTCAAGCCAATACCATCGGTTGACAACATCGGCCTTTTTGGCGCGATCGCAGCTTTGGGTTCGCTTCTTCCAAAACCTCCTATGTCCCTGGGAGGAAGCTGGCCGAAAAATAATTTCCACTGATGTGTCCTTGTGATATCCTGATGAGTGCCATCGGTGTCGAGGGGGTTGCCATCCTAACAACTCCCGCGTGCGAGTGACCGCCCCTCGGGCTATAGCTCCCAAAATTCATACACCCCTGTCCTAGGTACTGCTTTTAATCCTTCCCTTATCTGTCTCATGTCGCGATCTCAATCCCCCAACGAAAATGGACAAGCCCACGCTGATTCCGTAATTCTGACGGATGAATTTGGCCGCTCCCTGCCTTGCTATATCGAGCATTCTGTAGAACTTCACGGTCAAACTTACGTGCTTCTCATTCCCGTGGATACTCCCGTGGAAATTTTTGCTTGGCCCGATGATGAGGAGTCAGACGAACCTATCCCCGTCACGGAAGAAGAAATTGACCAAATCTTTAATACGGCAAAAGCCGTTCTCGAGGAACAAAATCTGAACCTCAAGCGCACTGCTGTCACCTTGACGGTCAGTGGAATTCTTCCTGACTTCTCAGAAGAGTCCGAAGAAGAGGAAGAACCTCTGGGTGATGAAGAATATGAGGAATTGCAATTGCTGGCAAATTTCTATGAAGAAGAACAAGAATATGCCATCTATGCTCCCCTTGACCCTTTCTTCATCTTAGCTCGACTCAACGATCGCGCTGAGCCTGAATTGCTCAACGATGAAGAGTTCAAACAACTCGAACCGCTGATGCCCACCTTGGAACAGATAATTCAAGAACGTCTGTTTGAAGACCTGGATTAATCGAGTTGCTTGCCCCGGTTTTTACCCCTGTCCCCCGCCCGGGAGACACCCGGGGACTGGTGTCAGGCTTTCCCTTAGCCCGTCCCCGGGTGAAACATTGTCAATATTCCCGGTTTTTTCCTTCTGTTGTCACCGCGAGTTTTTTTATTAACTGGGTTGAAGTTAACTAGCAGGGGAAAAATAAAACCGATACCAATTGAAGGTGAAAAGGGGTAGGCTAGTGGGCGAGGGAGAGAGAGGATATCGATATTCAAAAACAGGCTTGTATCGTGTCTTGCCTGGGGGGTTTGCTTCTGCGGGAGCCGGGGAAGGAGTTAACATGAACGAACCGGAATTTATGAAAAGTTTACAGCAGGGAAATTGAGTGGGGGGAAAATGGAGAAAAATGCGGTAGGATTGGTTTTCCAGGAAAAAAATCGCGAGTCCACAAACCAAATTTGGGTTGGTGGAAACAGTAGCAGAAAGCTTGCCAAAAAAGCTACCCTAAAAACAATCCGGTAATCGTAAACCTTTAATCTACCGCAAATGTCCCGTAACGTATGGCACCGCAAGGCTACGCTTATAGGTAAACCTACCAGAATGCTCGAGGGTGGTGTTTGCAAACCGATCCACTGAGCGGTGGGGATTGCCGGGAGTGCTAAAGCTTAGGAAACGGAGGGCGGGAATCTGCTTGCGGCAGCCAGCGATCGTTATTGAAGCTAAACATGCATATGGCAGCTGGAAAAACAAAGACAAATTGGTTCTTATATCTGATGCTGGTCACGATCGCCATTTTGGGAGTTGGGGCGTGGCAGGGCTGGAATTGGTGGGTGCGATCGAGTGCGCCAGTGGAAGCATCTTCCGGGGGAGATTCTCCCGATTCTCCACCGCAGTTGGAAATTGTGGAAGTCAAACCCGGATCCCCAGGACAGGTCATCGGGCGTCAGCTAGAAGAACAAGGGGTGATTCGTTCGGCAACGGCGTGGAACCTTTGGACTCGCTGGTTATCGCGGCAAAATGCCGGTGGCGGCTACAAGGCGGGAATCTACCAACTCTCCCCCACTCAACCGATGCAGGCGATCGCGGAAAAATTGTGGAATGGAGAAGTCATGCAGCTCGATTTCACCATTCCCGAAGGGTGGACCTTGAAAGATATGGCTCAATACTTCGAGTCAGAAGGCTTTTTCAGTGCGGCAGAATTTCTCGCCGCCACGAAAGAAATTCCCTATGCTCAATACCCTTGGTTGCCAGACAATTTACCGCATTTAGAAGGGTTTTTATATCCCGACACCTATAAACTGAGAGCCGATGACATTTCTGCAGAGGCAGTCATCAAACAAATGCTCGATCAGTTTGAACGGGTGGCGTTGCCCACTTATCAGCAAAATGCCTCGTCAACCGATTTGAGCCTCCTCGAATGGGTCACGCTTGCCAGTATTGTGGAAAAAGAATCGGTGGTTGCCTCAGAACGGGGTTTGATTGCCGGGGTGTTTACCAATCGGCTGGAAAAGGGGATGAAATTAGGAGCCGATCCGACGGTGGAATATGGGTTGGGCATCAAACAAACTGCCGATCGCCCTTTGACTTGGGATCAGGTGGAAACCCCTTCTCCGTACAATACCTATCTCAATCCGGGTTTGCCGCCCACTCCTATTGCCGCCCCTGGAATTCCGAGTTTAGAAGCCACGTTGAATCCGGAAGAAACCGAGTTTCTTTATTTTGTGGCTCGCTATGATGGCACTCATGTGTTTAGCCGCACGTTAGCGGAACATGAGGCGGCGCAAGATGCGATTTGGGATCGCCGGGAAGCTGAGCAACAATAGAATCGGGGGCTAGGCTTTTTCTTTGCCAATTTTCCCCTCGGTGGGAGGAGTGGCATTCATGTGTCACAATTATGAGCAGAAGAGGACGGGCGAGAGTAGAATTTGGGCAAGAGGCGACGCCCAGCAGCGACAGAACCCATCGGTACTTCCGAGCAGTGCGAACAGGTTCGGGGATGGGATGGGAATGTCTGCCCAGATGCTACATCAGCCAATCTTCAAGGGCAGCAACTCTTGGGTTTCTCGTTCTGTTGGATCTCGGGCGAAGCGATCGACAGAACTCATCATGTTTTGATGGGGGTACTCGAGCGTCGTCGGATGGATTTATTGATAATTAAATGTTATGACTTGGGGCAAACTCTTAGAGCCTGATTTATTTTTGGATGACTCGATTTTGAGTCTGACGCCGGCTATTTTGAAGCAGTACGATATTAAGGGACTGGTATTGGATGTGGACGATACTTTGGTGCCGATTAGCGAGGTTACGGTGTCTGACTATTTGCAGCAGTGGGTGGAACAGATTCGACCGATTGTCCCGGTGTGGTTGGTGAGCAATAATATCAGCGAATCTCGCATTGGTGGAATTGCGAAAGCGTTGAATTTGCCCTATATTACTGGGGCGGCGAAACCGTCGCGGCGAAAGTTGCGACAGGCGGTGGCGGCGATGGAGCTGCCGGTGGAAAAGGTGGCGATGGTGGGCGATCGCTTGTTTACTGACGTCCTCGCGGGCAATCGCTTGGGAATGTTTACCATTTTGGTGGAGCCAATGGTGGATCCGGGAATGGTGGCTCCCCCCCCTTACCGACTGCGATCGCTCGAAGTCTGGCTGTCTCAAATCTTTGGCGCTTCCCTGACGGGTGGAAAATAAATCTTTGTTTTTCGTTACAACTTTTTACAAAGCGAAATATAAAGAAAAGATTAAGAAATCCTCACCCGGGCAAAAAACTCAGGCAGAATAGAGACAGTTCAAATGGGGTCAGCCGATATAAAGACCCTAACCATAAAACCCCACCCAATATTTTCCTCCAAGAAAAGCGCCAGCCTTCACCGAAACGAGGGCTGGCGCTTTACAATCATAAACGGGTCGGTTGTCCGCTGTTTGTCAGGAAAACTTGACAAAATATTGCTAATCGCCAATTATTAATACCTAATAGAGCTTGCAAGTTTCGGATGTCGCAAACCATAATCGTCAAAATCGGTACTTCCAGCCTCACTCAAGTCACGAATGGCAATCTGGCGCTTTCCACGATTGCCACCCTGGTGGAAACCATGTGCAATCTGCAGCGAGAGGGGCACCGACTGGTGTTGGTGTCTTCCGGTGCGGTGGGGGTCGGCTCTGGTCAGTTAGGCTTAAAAGAACGCCCGCGAACGATGGCGCGCAAACAAGCGGTGGCGGCTGTGGGTCAGGGACGCTTGATGCGAGTTTACGACGACTTATTCACCTCCCTGGGACAACCCATTGCCCAAGTGCTGCTCACCCGCAGTGACTTGATGCAGCGCGATCGCTACGTCAATGCATACAACACCTTCCAAGAATTGCTCAACCTCGGGGCGATCCCGATCGTGAACGAAAACGACACCGTGGCGGTGGAAGAACTCCAATTTGGAGACAACGACAGGCTATCGGCAATGGTTGCCAGTTTGATCGAAGCGGACTGGCTGTTTTTACTCACCGATGTCGATCGCCTCTATTCCGCCGATCCGCGCTCTAATCCCGATGCTCAACCGATTACCCTCATTCAAAACCTCGAAGAACTCACGCAACTACAAGTAGAAACCAGCGGCACTGGCACCAACTGGGGCACCGGGGGCATGTTCACCAAAATCGAAGCCGCGCGGATTGCCACCAGTGCGGGGGTTCGCACCGTGATTACCTCCGGTCAACATCCGCGCAATATTGCCAAAATCCTGCAAGGCGAACCGATTGGCACCCAATTTGAAGCGCAACCGCACGCTAGCAATGCTCGCAAGCGCTGGATTGCCAATGCGGTGATTCCTTCTGGAAAAATCTATCTCGATCGCGGTGCGGTCAAAGCAATCTGTAAGCGCGGCAAATCCCTGTTAGCGGCGGGAATCCTGGATGTGGTGGGAGAATTCGAGGCATCGGATGCAGTGCAGCTATGCGACAGCCAGGGTCAGGAAATGGCTCGCGGTTTGGTCAACTATAGCAGCGCCGAACTGCAAAAAATTCAGGGCTACCGTTCGGAGGAAATTCCCGCCATTTTAGGCTACATCGGTGCTGACACGGTAGTTCACCGGGATAACTTAGTTTTAATAAGCTAATTCTGGCGATTGCCAATTCTGCCAGCATTTGGCTGAATCTTCTATAATCCCTAACAGAGATTCCCGGTCAATTGTCAATCCCGCAAATACTTTAGTTGGACATTGCGCGAATTATGAACCCCGATAACCTATTTGAATTTGTGCATACCGGATTTCGTGTCGGTGTGGGGGCGACGGCTTCCCTACTCGAGAGCATTCAAGATTCCGAGAAACGCGAAGAAAATCTGGCTGACTTGCAATTAGATAGCAGCGAACTGACGAGAAAATGGGCTGAAAAAGGCGAGATGACCGAACGCGAAGCTCGCAATTTCGTCGATACCTTGATGAATCAAGAGCGATCGCCCTCTGAAGCGCCCTCATCTGCTTCTTCTACTCCCTCGCCCGCTGCACCCTCTAGACCCCCGGAGGATCCGCAAGTTTATCAAGATTTGCAGGAACTCACCGCCCAGGTTGCTGCTTTGCGAATGGAATTAGAAATGCTACAGCAGCAAAACCCAGACACCTAAAATCAGGGTGTTGACGACTCTGGCGCGTCAACACCCGATGATTTATTTGGCTGCCATTTCCACAGAGGCGACTGGCACCTGGTTGAGCCGATCGCTCGTCGCCACGGTATCCAAGTCAACCCTCTCTTCTGGTTTGCGATCGTCCGATGCAATCCACCACAGCACCACTGCCGGCACCACTCCTAAAGCAATGCTGAGTAAGGTGGGAATCACAAACTGCGAATCTAGTGCCACTAACGTAATAATCGCGCCGAAGGCAAAATTCACTAAATAGGTAATCAACGGTAAACCCAGTTGCGGACGATACAGTTGCAGCCTGGTATTGCCCCAGAATAGGGCCGCTACGGTCATATATATTGCGCCTGTGCCCATCCAACCCAACAGATTTCGGTAGGGCATTCCAAAAAAGGCGCCGGTTTCTTGGAATTGCCAAAACGGAAAGCCGGTTTGACTCATGGCGGGGTCGAGTACGAAATCCCAGGCGGTGAGCAGGACCGATCCGATCGCGATCGCGCCGAGGTGCCGCACCCAGTTGGGCACTTCTTTCGCTTCTAACGCTGCGCGCCCTAACACGTAGGAGACAAACCCCATGTAAAACCACGACAGGGGAATGGTAAACGGCACCAGTCCCGCAATTTTATAACCTAACCCACTCAAATATTGATAGTGACCGAAGGGAAATCCGGTACTGGTTCCCAATAATTCGCTTCCCAAGGATAAAAATACTGACGGCAACATAAATGTTAGCCACCGTCGCATTCCAAGGTGCCTATAGGCATAGATGGCCACCGCCGCAGCTCCTAAAATGATATAGGACACTCCCCCCCCAGCCATGCTCCACTGGAAACATTTCTGTCCCCATGATGATAAGTTGACGATAAATTCTGGATGGGGTAAGACTAGCAGCAGCCCTGCCAGTCCAAACGCCATTGACGCAGTATGGGTAATCAGGCAGAGACGTTCGGCAGTTGCAAGTTGCTTCATTGTAATTCTCAAACTAATCTGACACTCAGATGGAGCTTCATAATAGTTTACAAATCTTTAGGAAGAATAGAACGTTTGATTTGGGTCAGGAAGTGGCGAGTTGAGCAAAAGCGATAGCACAGGGAGGTGCCTGACCTAAATGTAGCTCAGGTAACACAGAGAAACGCTATGGGTAGGGTAAGGGAAACAGAAGCGGGGCGAAAATTTTTAAGAAGGGATTTTTTGAACAAAAGCGGGGAGGAGGGGATGAAGGGTGGGGAATCGGATCCGGAATAGAGGCGATCGGCGGGGAAAAATCCGTGGTAAATCTTCTGTGACTCTATCTCGGAAGTGGCGAGACACCGAATGGCAATTCCGTGCCCTGGAGTGGGCGAACAAAATGATATAAACCTGGAGATGCCAAGTCACAGAACCCACAGTAGGTGGCTTGGCCACTATAAACCCCTATTTTACGATTAATTGAGGAGCAATTGTGGCGATCGCAGAAACACTTGGAATCGGACTGGGAAGCGCCGCTGCGGTACTCGCAGCCGCTGGAACCGCCTTTGAACTGAAATATCGGCAGCGTCCCGGAAACGAACTGGACCTGACCACCGGCACCTGGAAACAGGAAATCCTCTCCCCGGATCGACATCAGCTCATCGGAGAACTCGAAGCGATCAACCGCACCAAAAACCTAGAGATTATGGTGCCCGAAGTGAACGTAGATGTCACCCTATTATCCGATCGCAGCTTAGAAGAAGTCACCTGGCGGACGAAAATCGTTCCCATGCACCCAGATGCCCCTGCCAGAGAAGACGGATACTGGTTTGCCTACATCGTGAAAATTGGCAAAACCACCCGCTTCAAAGTGGCGATCGAGATTTGCGGACCGCATCTGGAGGGACTCAAATCCGCCTTAGTCAAAATCACCTACGTCACCTACGGGCCGCAAGGGCGGATTCCCAAAGACCGCTATGTGGTGGTGCCCCTGCAATATCCCGACCAGGCGGCGGAGACCTCCTGGCGAGAAGTACCCGACGCCGAGGCGGAAATTTTACCCATCAAAACCCATCTGCTCAGTAACCTCGACAATGCCACAGGGGTGGTGAAACGGTACGTAATGCCCCACGCCCAGCCCGGGGATGTGGTGACTATTGGCGAGACCCCCTTGGCGATTATGCAAGACCAATGGCGACATCCGAGCGAAGTGCGCCCCGGTTTTGTGGCCAAACGCCTGTGCTACTTCTTCATGCCCACTGCCAGTTTAGCCACGGCTTGCGGCTTGCAGACCTTAGTAGATCTGGTTGGACCGCTGCGGGTGGTGCTGGCATTCATGGGGGGGGCGATCGGCAAAATCCTCGGCAAAGGCGGCGGCTTTTATCAACTCGCCGGGGAACAAGCAAGGCTAATCGATGACGTCACTGGGACATTGCCCCCTTACGATCGCTTTATCGTCCTCGGGCCAGACAACCCGCAACAGGTGGTAGATACAATAAAGAAAGAAACCGGATTATCTGCTGCCATCGTAGACGTCAACGACTTGAAAGCCGTTAAGATATTGGCAGCAACACCGGATCTTTCCACTGCCTTTCTAGAAAAAGCCTTAAGAAGCAATCCTGCAGGCAATGCCGACGAGCAGACCCCTGTAGTATTAATTCGACCGCGCAATCCATCCCAATCGTAATTCGGAACCCCGAGGCGATGGACCGAGGTTGCAAAGGTACCCAAATTTAGCCTAATCGCTAACCTCGGTTCTCCAGTCGGGGAGGCAGGGGAAGATCCCTCTCAGTGCTGCGCCATACAAGTTCCCGTTTGCGGAACGGTTTGTTTGCCCAGTTCTGGACTTCGATGCTAAAGAGAGACTCCCCCCAACGTCAGGGACTCCGTAGAAACCAACCCCATATCTAAAGCCAGGGGCTTGTACTTCTAACCACCTGACCAGCCTAAACC
>NZ_JAYFEQ010000226.1:0-304 GCF_055795085.1 Phormidium sp. CCY1219
CAAAGTGCCTCTACCAACTCCTTTAAGAGAAAATCCTAAAGTTGTCGCTACTTTTTTGAGGATATTAGATGCGGCATCAATATCGGCATTAACTAGGGAAAAGGGAAAAGTGAATAGTGAAGAGTGAAGAGTGAAGAGTGAAGAGTGAAGAGTGAAGAGTGAAGAGTGAATAGTGAATAGTGAATAGTGAAGAGTGAAGAATAAAATTTTCCCTTTTCCCTTTTCCCTTTAATTAATTCTTGTTGGCATCCATACATCTTTATCACCTCCACGATCCAATTATAACATTAAAAAATAAGAAATG
>NZ_JAYFEQ010000227.1:0-8824 GCF_055795085.1 Phormidium sp. CCY1219
TATGATGTGCGGAGGAATGTTGCAAAAAGAATGAGTCCGCATAGGCGGACTTGGATTGCCAAGGCGCGATTTCAATCCCCCGCTTACTCTAACCGGATTGCTGGGAGGATTTTTTCTGCCCCCGATCGCCAATAATCACCTTAGCAATTTGTCCGATAACCAATGGCACGAAACTCATGCCCAGAATGACAATCCAACCATTGAGACCGGGAGGAACGGTTTTCAGGACATCAGAAAGACCGGGAACGTACACCGCACATAAGAGCAAACCGATAGAAATCAGGAGTGCGCCCCAGATATAGGGATTTTTGGTAATTTCATTGCGGAATAAACCGGAGGAATTGTCGCGCATGTTAAACACATGCCACAAGCGTCCGAAAGCGAGAGTGAGAAAGGAAATGGTAATGGCTTTGTTAGCCTCCATGCCTTGCTGTGAGGGGTCGAGTTGCTGCACTTCAATATTGGGACTGTACCAGGCGATCGCAAACGCGCCCACGGTAGTTGCCGCAATCAGGACGCCATAGGCGGAAATCGCCCACCAATAGCGCTTTGTGAGAATACCCGCTTGCGGATTCCGGGGCGGACGTTCCATCAGGGCTGGTTCCCCCTCGCCCACACCCAACGCTAGAGCGGGAAACACATCATTAATGGCGTTCAGATACAAAATTTGCAAGGGTAACAACGGCAGCGGTGCATTGACAATAGAAGCGGCACCCACGGCGATAATTTCTCCCACATTTCCGGAGAGCAAGTATAAAGTAAACTTGCGGATATTGTTAAAAATCGCCCGTCCTTGTTCCACCGCCGCCACAATGCTGGCAAACGCATCATCCTGCAGCACCATATCCGAGGCTTCCTTCGCCACCTGAGTGCCTCTTGCGCCCATTGCCACGCCGATATCGGCTTTTTTCAGAGCCGGTGCATCGTTGACCCCATCGCCGGTCATCGCCACCACGGCATTATTTTGCTGATGCAAGGTAATTAAATTCAGCTTTTGCTCCGGGCTAACCCGGGCGAAAATCGGCGCTTCCACCATGCGGCGGCGTTCTTCGTCCGATAGTTCCTCGGGATTTTTCAGTTCTTTCCCCCGCACCACCTCGGCATTTTCATCGTCGGTCAATCCCACGGATATTCCCACATTGCGGGCGGTGACGGGTTGATCGCCGGTGACCATGATAACGCGAATGCCGGCGTCGTGACATTCGTTTAAGGCGTCTCGCACATCTTGGCGCGGCGGATCGAGCAATCCGACAATACCTAACAAAGTGAGATTACAGTAAGGGTCGGTGTCTGTGGCGGAGGCGGTTTTTTCTGCCAGGGCGAGAATCCGCAATCCTTGTGCGGCGAGGTCGTTGCTGCGATCTTTCCACTGTTGGGTGCGATCGCCGTCCATTTCTTCCTCACCGTCGTCGGTTTTGATGTGCGAGCATACTTCGAGAACCGCTTCTGGTGCGCCTTTCACCGCCACCCGATACTGGCCGTCGATTTCGTTAAATGTGGCCATCATTTTGGTTTCCGGATCGAAGGCAACTTCTCGCGCTTCGGGCATTTTTTCGAGCAAGGCATCGCGATCGCGTCCCGCTTTGCCCCCAGCGATTAATAGTGCGACTTCCATCGGATCTCCCACCACCCGACTTTCGTTGGAGTTTTCCGGTTGCAAAGCGGCATTATTGCACAGCACTCCCACTTCGAGCAAATCGCCCAGAATGGGGTGGTCGTTGGGGTCGATTTTGCTCTCGTTTTGTTTGAATTCCCCTTTCGGTTCCAGGGATTCCCCGGTGACTTCGATCTCACCGGAGGGTAAGATAATTTTAGTCACCGTCATCCGGTTTTCGGTGAGCGTCCCGGTTTTGTCCGTACAGATAACGCTGGTGGTGCCCAGGGTTTCCACCGCAGAAAGCTGGTTAATCAAAGCATTGCGTTTCGCCATGCGCCACATGCCGCGCGCCAAGGCCACTGTAGCTACAATTGGCAATCCTTCCGGGATGGCAGCAACTGCCAGGGCGATCGCAGTTTCGAGCATCAAAAATAAATCTTTCCCGCCGAGAATGCCGGCGATCGCCACCACCGCCACAATCCCTAGCGTCACCCACACTAACCGCCGCCCCAACTTGTCCAGGCGTTGTTCCAGAGGCGTTTTTTCTTCCTCCGCCTCCTGTGCCATCTCGGAAATATTTCCCAATTCCGTCTGCATCCCAATGGCAACCACCACCCCTTCCCCATTTCCGCGCGTCAGGGCAGTGCCTTTATAAAGCATATTTTTCCGGTCCGCTAGGGAGGCGTCTTCCGCCATCGGTTCGGTACTTTTCGAGACCGGCACTGACTCCCCAGTAAGGGAAGATTCATTAATTTGCAATTTCGACGATTCAATCAATCGCAAATCCGCCGGGATTAATTCCCCACTGGAAAGCACTACAATGTCTCCCGGAACCACTTCTTCTGCCGGAATTTCTTCGACTTGTCCGTCTCGCCGCACGTGAGCTTTTGTCTTGCTTAATTCTTGCAGCGATTTCATGGACTGCACCGCCTTCACTTCGGTAAAAAACCCAATGGCAGCGTTAATTAAAATCGCAATTAAAATCGCAATGCCCTCGATCCACTCTCCCACAATAAAGGAGACGATCGCCGCTACGGCTAATAATCCAATAATCAGACTTTTGAATTGCTCGATTAAAATATCCCACTTGCTGCGGGTTTTCGCTTCTTTTAAGCGGTTCGCACCATAGTCCTCCCGCCGCTTTTCGACCTCGGATTTATTCAGTCCCTCTTTCTGGGAAACATCCAGTTTTTGCTGGATTTCTTCTGTGGATTTTGTCCAGGGTTTCTGGGGAATTTCTGTCATTCTTCCTCCCGATATTAATCTACGGTCAGTTTGCTTAATTGCTGGAAAATTTTCTATTGCAAACTTCGCCCGACTGCTAGGGCAATTCTCCGATAAATCGCTCCCGTTGCCCTCGCAAACAGCCACGATTTTCGCTAAAATTTGAGAAAATTATTATGGGTATGTTAGGGAAAACCCTTTGCCAAATGAGCAATTGCCTACCTCGGCTCGCCCATTCTCTTCGGAAAAAAATTAATCGCTCCTTTGTTAAAAGGAAGTTTATTTTTTTGCGTTATCTGAATTGTAGCAAACTGTCTCTATGCGTCAATTGAACTGTAGGGATATTGACAAATCAGCAAAAGTGTGCATTGCGCTGAGTTGTCGCGATCGCTACCCCAATTCCCCGGTGAGAAAACCGATGGGATGACCCCAATTCCCCTGCTATGGGGCGATTCACCCAATCTCCACTGACCCTGAGTATTTCTACTCCGTCACGGCCACCAGCTACAATAAAAAAATACCCGCTATGCGAAAAACCCGCGCGATCGCAACAGTCGATCGCCCAAAATCCAATCCGCAAAAAATCCTCGGGTTCGGTAACGGGGTTTAACATAGCAGTTCGGGATTTTATGCGAATTTACAGCAGCTTTTTGAAATATTACAATTTTTCGCATAATTTTATTGCTGTCAAACCAAAGGAGAAATATGGCAACCTTAGATCGAAGAAGAACCGAAAACCTCAGCGGCGAATTTTACGTAGATACCACCTGCATTGATTGCGATACCTGTCGGTGGATGACCCCAGAAGTGTTCGATCGCGAAGGGAAACAGTCAGCAGTTCATCATCAACCGGAAACCGACACCGAAAGACTGCGCGCGATGCAGGCCCTTTTATCCTGTCCCACCGCTTCCATCGGTACGGTCCACAAACCGACAGATATCAAACAAGCTCAACAAAGCTTTCCCCTTTTAGTGGATGACAACGTTTACCATTGCGGCTATCATGCCGAAAGTTCTTTTGGTGCGGCAAGTTATTTCATTCGCCGCCCCTCCGGGAATATTTTAGTGGATTCGCCTCGGTATTCGCCACCGTTGGTGAAGCGATTGGAAGAAATGGGCGGCGTGCAATTGATGTACCTCACCCATCGCGATGATGTGGCAGATCATCAAAAATTTCACGATCGCTTTGGTTGTCTACGCATACTTCATCAAGAAGAAATCAATCCCAAAACCCGCGATGTAGAAATCAAACTCGAAGGTTTAGACCCCATCCAACTCGCCCCGGATTTGTTAGTGATTCCTGTCCCCGGCCACACCAAAGGTCACACCGTGTTATTGTACGATAATAAATTCCTCTTTAGCGGCGATCATCTGGCATGGTCAGACACCTTAAATCAATTAATTGCCTTCCGTCGGGTTTGTTGGTATGATTGGTCTGAGTTAATCCAATCGATGGAAAAACTGCCAGCGTATTCCTTTGAATGGGTGCTACCCGGTCACGGTCGCCGCTACCACAGCGATCGCAAAACCATGAAAAAGCAATTGCACCAGTGCATTGCCTGGATGAAACATCAATAAGTTTTTCCCCTTGGCCAAACAAACCCGTTTAAAATTAACCGTAGGGTGTGTGGCCGGGGCTACCCCATCGAAACACAAAACAGGCCAATTCATCCCCCGGACACGCACCGATTTGGAGCAAAAAAACGAAACAATTTTGATAGAAACGCGGCAAAATTATGGGGTATGGTTACTGGGAGAGGCAGAGCCTTGGAAGGGGCATTCCCAGCATGTGCTGGGAATGAGTTAGGGAGTCAATGAGGCATAAAATCGCCGATTAATCTAGGGCAGAAACGCGATAAATTCCCTCACCGTCCTCGGTTTTTTCTAACAGCCAATGGGAATAACTGCGAAAGGTTCCTTCCATAGAGTTTTGGTTGGCAAATACCAGCATATCTTCCAAACCATCGCCATTGAAATCTGCCCGAACCACTTCTCGCCAAGAGAACAACATGCCCCCCTCTTCTTCCACTTCTAGCTCGTAGGGAGTTTGACGGGTAATCACCAGTTTAGTGTTGGCGATATAATCGGCCAAGGTGACACCTTGGGCGGTATCTTCTTCTAATTGTGCCGCTGCATCCGGGTTAATGCCGCGCATCAGGATAACGGGTAAAGCATCGAAGTCGGTTAAGACAAATTCCGGGAGGTAACTTTGGGTAGGAACCGTGGCAGACTGTAGGTATTTGAGCGGATTGCACGCCCGTTTAAAGAAGCCTTCCATTGTCATGTCGAAGGTACTTTGGGCGAAAGCGCCATCAGCGATCGCCGCGAAATATTCCCCACAGGTTTCCACGCGAACTGGACCGGAGGGCGTGGAGAGAAACTCGTAAGCTTTCGGGTCATCCGCACCGAGGGGAATTTTTTCCCCCATCAATTCGGCAATTTGTTCTACAGTAATCGACCCCTCTACCACGCGATCGCCAATTTGAAGCGGCGATCGCAATTCAAATGCAGCCGCAGAAGGGTTGGGAGAAGAGTCTACAGGCATCCCCGAGGTCGGGAAATTGGCACAAGCGGATAGCAACATCAAACAACTCAGCCACGCGATCGAAGATTGGGATTTTATCATCTCGATTGCAGGGTATAATCCTGGAAAAACGACTGTTTTTTTGAGAGATTGGTGGAGGTTTGCCGGCGCGAAAGCCACGAAAACCCGAGCCGATCCGGGCGCGGAAGATTGCACCAATTCTGAAAAAAAATAAACCCCCACGGGAAAGAATTGCCCGTCAGTCCATTTAGAGGATAAAATTTTGCGCCGGTGGCAATAGAGAAAACAAGATAGCCCGTCACGGGAAAGCGGCGATCGCGACCCTCTGCAAACAGCCTAACCGCACCGAGACAGGGGTGAAACAATCACCGGGGTCAGTTGCCAAACCGTCCCGAAAATGTTTAGGCTAATGTAATCTTTTATCAATACTAACCTGGTAAACCAGAACCGTTTCCCCAACACCCACTTTGCGCCATGAATCGGATCGCCTCTTCTAGTCCTACGACAATCGACCCGCGAGAAAAAGCCTATTTAAAGCAACAGCCAGAATATCGATCGATTGAATCCCTGGCCGAAATGTGGCCCCAGACCCGATCGCGCTTTGGCGACATTCTCGCTTTATTCGACCCCCACGCCAAACCCCAAGTCAAACTGACCTATCGGCAACTGGTCGATCGCATGGAGCAATTTGCGGCGGGGGTGCAAGCCTTGGGACTGCCCGCGATCGCCGATCGCCTCCCACCCCGCGTCGCCTTGTTTGCCAACAACAGTCCCCTGTGGATTATTGCCGATAGCGGATTGATTATGGCCGGTGCGGCAGATGTGGTGCGCGGTTCCGACGCCGATGCCGAAGAACTGCTTTATATCCTCAAACACAGCGGCAGCATGGCCCTCGTGGTGGACAACCGGGCAGTGTTGAACAAACTGCGGCCCGGACTCGATGACCTGCCCATCCAGTGGATCGTCTTGCTCTCGGAAGAAGAACCGATCCGGGAACAGACCCTGCCGGTGCCGGTCCTGACCTACAGCGAAGTAATGGCCAAAGGTGCCAAGGCGCAGCGACAACCCGCCCCCCTGAAGCGCGATACCGTCGCCACCTTAATTTACACCTCCGGCACCACCGGCTTCCCCAAAGGCGTCATGCTCACCCACGGCAACTTGCTGCACCAAATCACCAACCTTTCCGGGGTGATTCAGCCGCAACCGGGCGATCGCCTGCTCAGCATCCTACCCACCTGGCATACCTTTGGACGAACTGGCGAGTATTTCTGCTTCTCCCAAGGCTGTACCCAAATTTATACCAACCTGCGCTCCCTAAAATCCGACTTCAAAGAACATCAACCGCAATTTATGGTTGCAGTTCCCAGACTCTGGGAATCGATTTATGACGGGGTGCAAAAGCAATTCCGCCAGCAGCCGGCCAATAAGCAAAAATTAGTCAATACCTTGCTCGGATTTAGTCAGCGTTATGTGGAAGCCGGACGCACCCTGAAAGGACTGCACCTGTCAGCGCATCCCCCCAGGGTGAAGGAAAAAGGAGTAGCGGCGATTCAGCGAGTGCTGCTGTGGCCCTTGCACGCGATCGGCGTTCAACTGGTTTACAAAAAAGTCCGCCAAGCCACCGGGGGCAAACTCAAATATGCTATCAGTGGCGGCGGATCCCTCGCCATGCACATCGAAAGCTTTTTAGAAATCGTCGGCTTGCAAGTGCTGGTCGGGTATGGGTTAACCGAAACCTCGCCGGTGCTGACCGCGCGGCGCTTCTGGCATAACCTGCGCGGATCCGCCGGACGCCCGCTTGCCGAAACCGACATCCGCATCGTGGATCCCGAAACTCGTCAACCGCTTCCGATTGGCGAAAAAGGATTAGTGTTGGCGCGCGGACCGCAAGTGATGCAAGGGTATTATCAAAACCCGGAAGCCACCCGCAAGGCGATCGATCCGGAAGGATGGTTCGATACCGGAGATCTGGGGTGGATGACCCCCGGACGGGATTTAGTGCTCACCGGTCGGGCAAAGGATACCATCGTCCTCACCAACGGCGAAAATATCGAACCGCAACCGATTGAAGATGCATGTTTGCGAAGTCCGTATATTTCCCAAATTATGCTCGTCGGTCAAGACGAAAGGAGTCTCGGTGCTTTGATCGTCCCGGATTTCGATGCATTGGAAAAGTGGGCGGCGGCGCAAAATCTGCGATTGCGTTTACCCGGTTCTGAATCGGGTGGGGAATTATCTCCCGATGAAATTACTCTGGAGAGTCCACAAGTTCGGGAGTTGTTTCGTCAGGAGTTAAATCGCGAGGTGAAAAATCGTCCCTCTTATCGACCGGATGACCGGATCGGTCCGTTTCGCACGATCGCCGAACCGTTTTCGATGGACAATGGTTTGCTAACTCAAACGTTGAAAATCAAAAGACCTGTGGTGATGGAGCGCTATCGGGAGGCGATCGCCGATATGTTTGCCCGCTCTTAATCCGATTCGCGCGGTTCGTGCTAGCATAGCGTTGCCAATTTCCGGCACGGAAAGTTCTTTAAAATTTCCCAGAGGTCAGATTTCTATGGATGTCTCTAATTCTAAATTAACGTTGAAGCGCTCTTGCGTGGTCAAGGCGATTGTCACCCCGCGCTGGAAGGAGGAAGTCCAGCAACAACTGCAAAACCAAATTAACCAAATTGACCGCCAAATGCAGCAACTGGAAATGCAGGGACAACAGATGATTTCTAACCTGCAAAGTCAAGGTCTGCAACCCCCCGGACCTCAAGTACAACAACAAATTGAAAATGTCAAGGTTCAGGTGAGCCAAAAGCAAAAAGAAATGCTCGACCAGAAAAATAAAATTCTGCAAGATTTACAACAAGTGCAAACCCTGGAAATGGAAGGGGAAGTGGCAAGCGGTCAGATAGACAGCTTTTTTCAGGTGGAAAGAGGCGACGATTTGGCGAAAAAAATGCAGGTGGAAATAGTGGTGCGCGATGGCGTGGTAGAAGAAATTCGCGGTGATTTGTAACCGCAAAACCTGGGCGATCGCCACTCAATCGATCGCGCTTCCTCGAGCAGTTGCAACACTCACACGGGGGTGCGATCGCGCACTCCCCGCTCAATTGCCCGGGGAAAACCCCGAGGCTGACCCCGGCAACCGTTGCCCGTTGAGCGCCTTCACGCAACTCGCAGATTGCACGGGAAACGCGATCGGCACACCACCATCCCCCCACCCCCGCACCGCGATCCGCAACGGGACAGATCGGGTTACAATTGAATCTTGCTTGTGCGATTCGTTCCCGCAAAAGTGGAGGATAAATGCCCGAAACGTAAGCGGGGCAAGGAATACAGCCCCCGAGGCTGACCCCCCCAGAGGATGGTAAGTCTGATGGTTGGCCGAAACAAAACGGTGTAAACCGAGACAAAACAGCCCTCCGAAAACCTCGGAAAACTAAAGGTTAAGAGAATTTCACAAT
>NZ_JAYFEQ010000228.1:0-22409 GCF_055795085.1 Phormidium sp. CCY1219
GAAGATTCCGACGATGATATGGAAGATTCCGACGATGATATGGAAGATTCCGACGATGATATGGAAGATTCCGACGACGATATGGAAGGGTCAGAAGGCGACGACGATATCGAAGGGTCGGAAGGCGACGACGATATCGAAGGGTCGGAAGGCGAAGATACCTTGCCCGAGAATGTCGGACCGTTTGAATCGGGATTTTTCATTGTCGATGAAAGCGGCGAGGTGAGTCTCGACTATCTGTATGACGGTGGTGCATATAAAGGTGAAGTAGCCATCTTCAGCATTGAGGGGATGGAAGAGCTAGAACCGGGGTCGGAAGAATTCATCCAAGAAGCGGCGCGGCGATCGCTCACTGGTTCGGAACTCGGTCATGTGGTGATTCGAGACCGGATCGAAGGAGCGCAAATGACCGAACCCCTCGGCGACTACTTCAATTACGATGCCGATAGTTACCAGGGCGAGAAGAACTTTGCCATGAATCCCGGGGATGCCTTTGGGGTGATGCTGGTGCCGGCGGGTACGGTGCAAGAAGCATTCGATCGCCCGGGGAGTTTGGGTGCGAAACGTCCGTTATTTTCCTTAGCAACTGCCAATCCCGAGGATGGGATGCAAATGGGTCAGGTGTCGGATATGACCGGCGATGGCACGGTATTTGCGATGGAAGATCTGCGCGTGGATCGCGGGTCGGATCGGGATTATAACGATGTGATGTTCCGGGTATCCGGCGCGAAGGGACGCGCCCTGCATCTGGATGAAGCGATCGCGCCGGAGAAAGATTGGCGCACATCCGAGGCGGGGGAAGCATTCCTGGCGGATATGGAAGCGGCGATCGCCGAGGGCGACGATGACGCGGATATGCCTCTGATACTCGAGCCGATTCCCGACAGTTCCGAGGATGACCCAGAGGAAGGCCCTGGGGAAGAAGCGGTAGAAGAGTCTGAGGATGGCGAAGTCAGCGACATCGAAGATACCGACAGTGAGGATACCGGTGAAGGGGAAACCGAGGAGGATACCCCGGAAGCATCGGTTCCCGGCGAACAGATCGACGGTGACGAAGGGGATAACGCGATCGCCGGTACGGAAGGCGACGATTATATCCGAGGAATGGATGGCGAAGATGCGATCGAAGGCAGCGAAGGCGATGATAACCTCAACGGAAACGTTGGGGAAGATACGGTTGCCGGTGGCGCGGGGGATGACGTGGTGCATGGCGGCCAAAATGACGATGTTATCTTCGGCGAAGACGGCGCAGACGAAGTGTATGGCGACCTTGGCGATGATACTGGGTTAGGTGGTGAAGGTAACGACACCGTACTTGGTGGCGAAGGGGTAGATAACATCAATGGCAACCAAGGCACGGATGAGCTCAACGGCAACCAAGGGGACGATACCGTGTATGGCGGTCAAGGAGATGATATCGTCCGAGGTGGCAAGGACAATGACATGCTCTATGGCGACTTGGGCAATGACGTGCTCTATGGCGACTTGGGCAACGATACCCTCACCGGCGGTCCGGGTGAAGATGTGCTAATCGGCGGTGAAGGGGCAGATACCTTCGCGTTAGCAGCGGATAGCGGTACGGATGCGATCGTGGATTTTGTCCTCGGTGAAGATACTCTGGGATTGTCTGGTGGTTTGACCTTTGATGACCTGACGATTACCCAAGGTAGCGCGAGTACGGATCCGACGCTGATTCAAGTGACGGAAACCGAGGCAGTCTTGGCCTCTCTGACGGGGGTACAAGAAAGCGATCTGACTCCGGAGGCGTTTTCGCTGATTTAATCGGCGTGGAAATCGGCGCTGATTGCGTTCTTATACTTAAGTGCTGAATACTCTATTGCCCCGATTCGCATCTGTGGATCGGGGTTTATTTAGAGAGAGGGGGAGGGTTGAATTAGTGAATATTAACGGGTCAATTTTGGCGGTCAGTTCTTGACAGATAAACTTTTATAGGGTAATGTTTATCCGGCAATTTGAGCGACGGGGAAGAGGGGGAGGGTAAAGGAAAAGGTGCTGCCTTCCGAGACTTTACTTTCGACCCAAATGCGACCGCCATGTTGCTGTACGATTTGCTGACAGATGGCCAATCCCAGACCGGTGCCGCCATAGGTGCGGGCGTCGTCGGGATCCACTTGTTGGAAGCGCTCGAATATGGTTTCGAGTTTCTCTGCGGGGATGCCCCGTCCTTTATCGATAACTTGGAATAAAATTGCGCTGTCTTGTAGGGAGGCGGTGAGCCAAACTGTGGAACCGGCGGGGGAAAATTTGATCGCGTTACTTAAGAGGTTGGTGAAGACTTGCTGCAGGCGATCGCTATCGGCCCACAAGCTGAGGTTGAGCGGTTCGACGGCGATTTTAATCTGGGTTTTTGCCGCCATTCCTTGCATGGTTTCTGCGGCATGATTCATTAAATCGGCGGCGTTGCAAGTTTGCTTGACGATGGTGGTTTTGTCAAAGGTAATCCGCTGGATATCGAGAATATCGTTGAGCAGGCGCAAGAGGCGATCGGTATTGTCTACGGCAATTTCGAGCATGCGTTGCGATTTGTCCGGTTCGGCGGTGAGTAACCCGCTAGAGAGCAATTTTAACGCGCCGCGAATCGAAGTGAGGGGGGTTCGCAGTTCGTGACTGACCACGGAGACAAATTCATCTTTCATGCGCTCGAGCGCGAGGCGATCGCTGATATCTTTAAAGGTTAGTACGGCTCCAACGATTTCGCCTTTTTGCCGCATGGGAGTAATGAAGTATTCTACTGGGAAACAGGTGCCGTTTTTTCGGGAAAATTCTTGGTCGGTGACGTAATGAACCACGCCGCCATCGAGAGTGGCATCAATTAAATGGTTGAGATAGGGGCAGACATTGGTATCTGTCACAGAGGGGAATAAAAAGGTTTGCAGGGATTGACCGATCGCTTCTTTCGATTCATAGCCCAGCATTTTTTCGGCGGCGCGATTGATGAAAGTAATTTTGCCCTGTTTGTTTAACCCACAGATGCCTTCTCCCACGGAATTTAAAATTAGTTCGCTTTGCGGGCGAATGCGATCGAGGGTGGGTTCTGATGGGGCGTATTCTGACCTTTCCATATCTGTACTCAACGCCGATAACTCTGCTGGATATACCATCGTGTCAATAGAATTGCAGATACCTTTCAGGGTAGCGCGATCGCCGATCGGCGATCGCGGAGTGGGGAGTTGCATGTTGGGCCAGTGGGGTAAGTCGTGACAGGGACAAGTCATGGGGGACATTCCAGCGGTGGGTAGGGGGATGGGCATCGAACAGCGGGCACAATCTAAGATTTCCCACCTTGGCGTCAATAATTCGGCGATGGTTTGCTCGGTTCCTTGCAAATAACAGATTCCCGATGTGGGCGATCGCAAGGTTTGCCAGAGTTGTTGGAACTCTGTGCTGTAGGAGTTGCCGCAAATTATCGATTTTGGCGTTTTCGCGATCGCCCCGTTGTCCAGCCAAACGGTTTGACCGAGTTGCAGCCAATCGGCGAGATATTTTTTGACTCGAGACTGAGATGCCATCGCTGCCTTCCACCTGCTTGTACCACGGCAAACCCTCCTCATCTTCTGAAGATTTAAGAATATTTTAAAACTTTTCCGCCCTAAAAGCTAGGAAAATTTATTAAAATTAATATTTTTTATGGTTCAACGCCACCCCCCGGACAAAGGAGCCGGGAAAAACAGACTGGCAAGGGTTCAGCAACGATCCCCGGTGGCTTTAAAGCGCTTCAAGGGGGTTCGCCGAGAGAAAGTCACGGACAATACTAGGGGGAATCTCCCCAATATGCAAAGATGTCTTGTGACTCCCTCGGCGGGGTTGATTCCATTGGAATTGCGAGGGATGACAAACGAAATAAATTGATGAAAAATGAGTAGAATTACCCTGGTGTCAATTGCCAAAATAAGCATTACCCCCGGTTCGCTACCCAATTCTACCGCCACAGGGCCGACGCCGATCCCACTGCACACCCTCGCAAATGCCTTTGTGGATCCGGAACTGTCCCCGGGTCAGTCAATCTCGCCGGCGCGGACTTTTTCCCGGATGCACTCCACCATCGCACGCAGGAACACCATCGTCTCCTCGTCGGGTTCGCTATCGTAGTGTCGCCAGTAATTGCGCGCCACCAATAAGGCGGTGCGAAGTTCGGTTAAAGATGAGGGGAGAATCCCTTTGCGAAAATACTTCTCAGCACAGCGATCGCCCACTTCGATGCACGCTTGCGGTGACTCCCACACCCGATACCCATCAAAGGTCAACGCAAACAGGTTCAACAAACGCCATCGCGCCATCGAAAACGGAATATCCGCCAAGGTCAATTCCTGATTGGCAATCGGATGCAGCAGCAATTTTACTAACTCGATCCACCGGGTTTCTATCCATTTCAAATCATTATGATGACACACGCGATCGAATATCCAATCCGTGTCTATCAAACTCATTTCCATGCTAATTTCTGCTTGCCGCCGGGAGGTGTGAAAAATAATCGGACATTGTGGCGGTTTCGTCGCCAAATAATCCACCACATCTTTGCCAGTACCCGGGTCAAAAAACTTTTCTTGGCGCGTCCAACTGGTTCCTAAATTATAATCCAAACTAATTAAATCGCATTTGGCTAAATTATCCGAGAGCCAAGCGATCGCATCGGGAGCTGTATCGAAAAATACCGACGACCAATCCGGAAACAACTCGTTGATATGCAGTCGCATCAGTTCTAGGCGCTTGGAATTATCCTCCAATACCACAATCGTTTTCGCTCGATTTAAACGACTAAAACGCGGGGTATTGCTTGACAACCAAGCCATTAATTCGATAGAATCTTTAAAACACACAGAAGACCACGCCGGGAATACCTCCTGCAGTTGTTCGCGAATTATTTTTTCACAATGAGAGCTGTCATCTAATACAATAATCATTCGCGAACAAGGTGGGGTTAAAGGGGGGGGAATGTCCCCATTAGCCTCCAGGGCATTACTTCCCTTACGCTTTAATTTATTCACGGTGGATTTTAATAATTTCGCGATCGCCCCCGCCCACTCATTTTGGATCCAAGCCCCATTTTCCGGGGCATCAAGGGGGGAAATGGGTATCACCCGTTCCACGGTCCAATGGGCCGCCACCAGGGCCATTTCCATGCCAATTTCCGCCTCGCTGTTGGCGGTGTGAAGAATCACGGGACACTGGGGCGTTTGGGTGACGAGATAATTCACCACATCCCGTCCAATTCCCGGGTCAAACGGTTGACCATTGCGTTCCCAACTCGGCCCTAAATCGTGGTCGAGACTGATGAGAATGCACTGGTGGAGGTGTTCTTTAAACCAGGCGATCGCCTCTGGGGCATTATTGAAAAAAATATGCTCCCAGGCGGGAAAAGAGTCATTGAGGCACTGTTCCATTGCCTGGATGCGCCCTTGATTATCCTCTAAAATTGCAATCGTAGCCGCCATAATAACCCTCGCCAACTCTGGGTTTCTATAATCAAAAGTATTCCCAGTGTGGGGTCTGACCTATCAGGCGTAGGACCCTAACTTGCTCAGGGCATCCCTGGTGACGCCACAGAACCGCCACTCAGGGAGAATTTTCGCGCCAATGCGAGTGTAAAACGCGATCGCGCATTCTACCTCTTGTTTTATGCTTGCACCATCAGCTTTTCAGCATGAGGACGCAGTATCGGTATGCGTTGCCCGATATTGCTCAATACCTCCCGAATATTAGGGGCATCACTATGCAGTGTTGATGGAACCTGGCGTTCTGTCAAATCCGTTAAAATATTTAGGATTAATGTGACCAAATGTTCGTCAGCATTATTCAGCAAGCTCAAAAGCTGTTTAATATCTTCTTTGGCTCCCAGCCAATATCTTGCCGCCAGTAATTCAGCTTTCACGCTGAGGGAAGGCTCTAATTTCACATAAGTTTCCAGTTTGGATAAAATTTGGTTGGTGCCTAACAGCCCCAGGGAGTTTGCTGCATAGGCTCGCACTGATTCATCTTCGTCAGAATCCCGGAGTGCAAGTTCAAGGGATTCTATGGCTTCAGCGCCTCCTAAATATCCCAGTGCTTCTGCCGCTGATGCGCGAACCAAAGGTGAAGGATCCTGTCTTAATAACTCTCCAATCAATTCAATGGCTGGGGTATATTGAAGTCCACCAAGAACCTCGACGACTTCAGATATTACCAACTCATCTTCATCATTCAGGATTTCCATTAGCGCTGCACCAACACTTTCGGTTTCGTGGATTCCCACATATCCCAAGGCATATGCCGCATCCCCCCGAATATCTATATCGGGAGACTTCAGTAACTTTACTATCTTCGGTGCAGCTTGATAAACTTTTGCATCAATTAGATCGAGCAATGCTTTGGCTTGTCGTCCCACATCATCTGAATCCAAACGCTCTAGCAATTCCTGAATACTCTTATCGTTCATGGCTTTTGTATGCATTATCTCTGATTAGATTTCGGTTGAGTAGATTAAACATTTCAAGTCACTGCAAGTGGACAAGAATGTTCGGTTTAAGATTGAGCGATTCCCCCAAGGTAATCGGGTGTTATTCCTGTGGCACTTACAATGACTTTGAGCGGTTTAATTATATAACTAGGTGCTTTGGTTACTGCTATCGGCAGCCTCGGCAACGGCAAGCTTTTTGAGTGGTTTTTATTCTCATTTTTTCTGGCTTGTGCGATTTAATTTTGCTTAATACATTAAAATCTCCAGTGCTTCACAAGCCTCTTTAGCCTTACCTCCTCCTATTGGTGCATAAGCTTCTTATAAAAGACTGGTATCTGATATTTTACTGTGAAATTAACTTTTTAATTTTACTTTTTTTTGCAATGGTGGCTATCAATAATCATAGCTTGGGACTCTCCTTTTTGTCTAGAAGATAATTGACAACTCTCCCTCGTCCTAAAAAAAGGCGCTTCCCATTTCCCAAGCCGATCGCCCTATCTGTTGTACGAAAAGGATTAAATTTGCTAATAACAAGTTAGCAATATCCAACAATTGCAGAGGCAGAGGAATTCAGTTGCCAACGGTGTTGACGACGTACTAAATTGTAAAATGACTGGTAGTGTAGAATCGCGTCAATCGAGATATGCCAAAATATGTAATGTGGCGGAATTACTGCGAAAATGTTACGGAAAAACACGCCTTCTATCGACAAGCACATTTAGATGGAGTTGCCAAACAAAAAGAAGCCGGGTTGGTAATTACCATCGAACCGACACAAGATTTAACCAAAGTCTTTGGGGTGTACGAAGCAGCAGACGAAGCCACAGTAAGACAGGCGATAGAAGCAGTTCCGTATTGGCAAAATGGTATTTGGACGGAGTATGAAGTCAAAGAGTGGATTCAAGCATTTTAACATTTATGTATGGAGGGAGTTCGGCACGGGGTTAATAAATTCCGATGGAGCGATGTATTTTAAAAATAGAAAGGGAAACAGTCCAACTCGTAAAGGAGTTTAAAGCGAATGATGAAAGTTAAGCACTTGAGTGTAGATTCATTTCGAGGAATCGAGAAGTTGACGTTGGAGTTCGAGCCAACCGAACCAACGGTTTTAATTGGAGCTAACGGTGTTGGGAAATCGAGCATTCTGGATTGTTTAGCTATTCTTTTGTCTTGGTTTACAGCGCGGTTGCAAAATCCCCAGAGTTCCGGACGTTTGTTTAGGGAAGAAGATATTAAAACCGGTTCAAAAGAAACCCATAACGAAATTACAGTGATGATAGATAGCCATCCAGTCAAATGGTCTCGCACTAAAGCCAGAAGCGGCTGCAGGAAAGATACCAGCAGCAATCTGGCCGAGTTAAGAAAAGTGGTTAGCGACATTCACGAACGTTTGGATGAAAACCCCGAGACTGCTTTACCGATCCTGGCGTACTATCCAACCAATCGTGCGGTATTGGATATTCCGTTAAGAATTAGGAAAAAGCATTTTTTCGAGAACCCGATCGCGGGGTATGAAGAGGGACTGACCGGAGGTGCGATCGCCTTCAGGCGGTTTTTTGAATGGTTTAGAGAACGCGAAGATTTAGAAAACGAACGACGGCTAATGGAGTCGATCCATTATCGCGATCGCCAGTTAGAAGCTGTCAGACAAGCCATTTCACGACTGTTGGACGGCATAGAAAACATCAGAATTCAGCGATCGCCATTGCGAATGACGATTTCCAAACAAGGGGAACAACTCAGCGTCAGTCAACTTTCCGATGGAGAAAAATGCTTACTTGCATTAGTTGGCGATTTGGCAAGACGTTTGGCGATCGCAAATCCCGACCCCGACACCAATCCCCTCAACGGGAGCGGTGTTGTGTTCATCGATGAGATAGAATTGCATCTTTACCCAAAGTGGCAACGAGGTATTATTCCTGCTTTAACTCACACTTTTCCCAACTGTCAGTTTACCGTCACGACTCATTCTCCCCAAGTTATTAGTGATGTTGAATGGGTACAGCTTTTAACGATGACATCAGAAGGAATTGTCGCCGAAAAGCTACGCTCCTTTGGCAAAGATAGCAATCGCATTTTAGAAACCCTCATGGATACGCGAGAACGTCCGCCCGAAATCGAGGAAAAATTTTTGGAACTATTTCGCCTGATTGATAGAGGAGAACTGGACAAAGCCCGCCAATTACGTCAACAGCTTGCCGAAAAATTAGGCTCGGACGATCCAAAATTTGTGCGCGCCGATGGACTGATTCGCAGAAAAGAAATTCTCAACCGATGAAATACATCAAGAAGGGAAATGAACCTGAAGAATTTACCCAATGGAAGGAAGCACAACGGGAGAGCGGGGTCAATTGCGATTATAAAAGCCTGCAAAACCCGCAAAAGGGTTTGCTCCATGCTGCTTTACTGAGCGAACAAGGCTATATTTGCTGCTACTGCTGTCAGCGAGTCGATTCCACGACCAGCTACCTTGAACATTTAGAACCTCAAAGCGAAACCGATCCAGATTTAGCTCTGGATTACACCAATCTACTCGCGTCATGCGGTAGAGATCCGAATTGGCTCAATCGCTGTGGTAAGAAAAAAGGCAATCGTCACATTAGTGTTTCGCCACTGATGGTAAATTGCGAAGCCTTTTTTAGATACTCAGGCGACGGAGAAATGCTCCCAACAGAAGAGTCAGAAAAGACTGAAGCTGTTGCAACAACTATCGATATTTTTGGACTCAACGATTACGACCTCAGACAGGCTCGTATGGAGGCAATTGATATATGGATAGGAATCACCGAGACAGAAGCACAGCTTGTAGATCGAGATTTTCAGCAGCGAGATGACGATGGAAAATATCAACCTTTTTGTCCAGCAGTTTTGTATTATCTCCAGGAGTATTACGGAGTCTAGAAACGGCAAATGTATCTAATTTGGCCAGGGAACGTTGGAATCTGAAATGGAGTGAAGCAGCTAAGCAAGCGGGCCTCTTAGGCTTGCCTTACTGAGGGGAGGGGGTAGCTCTGGAGAAGCTTTCCCAGCGCGCGCCGGAACGGGACAAAACTACTTATAGCCTCACGTTAAAAACCAATACTAGGTTACCTCTGTTTTATACGGTTGTTTGCCCTGGATTGAAGGGAGAATTTTTTTCACTTAACGCCCGACGGCATTAATTATACATAAATCGAGCCAAGTTATACAAAAATGCAGCACCCCTTGACAGAAAAAATGTCCGGAGTGAAACTCCGATCGGGGGAAGCGGATGAGTATTATGACTGAGGCACAATAAAGACAATCCCGAGTAGGCTATTGAAGCCATCATCGTCCGCGATCGCATCCCTAAACCGAACCCATCCAAACCATTGGCCCCCCAGAGAAAATTTCGCGATCGCGATTCCGCCTCAGAAACGCCACCACACTGGCTGAGTCTCCGGCACGCAACCCGGGCCATATTTTGCCACAATTGAGTCTCCTAGCCGCAAAAAAACCACGCTTGTGCCACAATTAAGAAAACCAACCCTTATCCCCGGACTCCGCCACCGCGTCACCCCTCGGGGGAACTTCCATTCTCGCCAGAATACTGCGGATCCGGTTGTATAGTAGCAGAATACAGACTGCACAGTGATTGTCAAACCAGGGAGATCCAGCCGTGCGACCCGATCTACAAGACTTACCCATCACCTCGCGCGAACTCAAGCGATTGAGTGGCGTCGATATAGAAGCAGTTATCCACTTTTCTTTCCCCACCCTAATTGCCCTAGATTCGGGCAGCGAATCCCCATTTTTCATCCGACATTTACCCCATTTTTTTACCTTTATCATCGGCTTGAGCTATGGGACGCTGATGAACCGACTGCAGCTCAACTTTCCCGCCAGCTTTCTGTTCCTTTTACTCGAACTTTTCCTGGGAATCATCGCCAGTAAACTCATTCAATTTTTCTGGGTGAAAAAGTACGTTACCCAATCCCTTCCCGGATTGATTCGCGACGTAGAGCGATTCAACGGAACCATCAAAGCAATCGACATCAACGATCGCCTAGAAGAAGCCGGCAACCCGGACGTGCATATACAAAATCGGGAACAAGTTATCGAAGCCCTGCAACTCACCCGCGAAGACTTAATTCGCGCCTTAAAAACCGAGAAAATCCTGAGAAAAAATCGAAAATTCATTGCCAGAAACCCGGAAATATTTGCCAATAACTTAACTGCATTAACCGCATTACAAGTGAGCGATCGCGCCACCGAACACGGGCGACTGCTCAACGAAGCCCTCCAGATAGCCCTCAGCGCCAACCAAGAAATGGGAAAAATATCCCAAACCCCAGAACCAACCGACAAATTTTGTTAAAATATCCACCAGGGACGCAGCATCCTGCGCGAAAGTCCCTCGGCTGCATGACAGAGAAATTACCTCATAGGAGCATCGATCTGTGCGACGCGATTTACAGGGATTAGAAATCACCAAAGGCGAACTCCGACGCCTCAGTGGCGTGTCCGTAGACGATTTAATCCGACCTTCCACCCTAGAAGCAGGGGAAAAAAGGTCGAATTTTTTATATAAAGAAACTCTCGTGGTTTGTTGTTTAACCATCATTTTATTTGTCGCCTCCTTAATCGTCGGCGACTTAATTGCATGGCAAGTTAAGGGATTGCCCATCGACCTCGCCTTTCCCAATCGTCCGCCGTGGGTGGTGCTGACCGCTATGGCGATCGCCACCTGTTTGAGCGCCATTTTAACCCGCTTGCTGTGGCTAAAAAACAACACCAATAAAAGCGACTCCCTCCTCGGACTCCTCGATGACGTAGAAAACTATAACGACCTGATCAAAGCCATCGACCTCAACGACCAACTCGAAGAAGTGGGCAACCCCGGAGTCCAACTCACCAATCGCGAAGAAATCATTGACGCCTTAGAACTCACCCGCCAAGATTTACTGCGCGCCTTAAGAACCGAAAGAATCCTGCGGGAAAACAAAAACTTCATCCAACGCAATCCCGAACTATTTGCCAACAACTTAAACGCCTTAGAAGCCTTGCAAGTTAGCGACAAAGCCAGCGAACGCGGACGCTTGCTCAATGAAGCCTTGCAAATCGCATTAAACACCCAAGGAGAACTGCGAAAAATGCAGAACCGCCGCCCCCATTACTAACAAAAAATCCGCCGCGATCGCCCCCCGGTTTTCTCAATCCCCCGCGAACCGGTTTTATCTGGGTGAGCATTTCTGGCAAGATGAGAAAATAGCAACCTCAGCATTCCGATAAAATATGACTACTCAACCGAAAATAATCGTTCTCGATGATGACCCCACCGGGTCCCAAACGGTTCACAGTTGCCTGCTGCTGACCCGCTGGGATGTAGAGACCTTGCGCGAGGGGTTGCGCGATCGCTCTGCCATCTTCTTCATCCTGACCAACACCCGGGCGCTGACCCCAGAACAAGCAGACGCCATCACCCGGGAAGTTTGCCACAACCTCAAACAATCCCTAGACGCGGAAAACATCGAAGATTTCCTCATCGTCAGTCGTTCCGACTCCACCCTGCGCGGCCATTATCCCATCGAAACCGACGCGATCGCCCAAGAACTCGGCTCCTTTGACGCCCATTTTCTCACCCCAGCCTTCTTTGAAGGAGGACGCATCACCAAAAATAGCACCCATTATCTGATCGTCGATGGCGTCGAAACCCCGGTCCACGAAACCGAATTCGCCAAAGATTCCGTCTTCGGATATCAGCATAGCTACCTTCCCGCCTATGTGGAAGAAAAAACCCAAGGTCGAATAAAAGCCGCCGACGTGGAACGATTTGGCATCGCCGATATGCGTCCCGCAGGCGAAGCAATGAACCCCATCTCCACCGAAGAACGCTTGATGCAACTCTCGGACAACCGATGCTGCGTCGTCGATGCCGAAACCCAAGCAGACCTCGATCGCTTCGCCAGCGATGTCCTCTCCGCCGCCAGCAAGGGCAAACGCTTCCTCTTCCGCAGCGCCGCCAGTTTGCTCACCTCCCTCGCCAAACTCGGCCCTCAACCCGTCCCCGCCGAAGATATGGGGCAATTCGTCCGCGAAGGCAAACCCGGGGCGATTCTCGTCGGTTCCCACGTGAAAAAAACCACCCAACAGTTAGAACGTCTCCTGGTGGATACCTCCGTCATCGGTATCGAAATCGATGTCTCTCATTTACTCGAAGAGTCTGCGACTCAGCGTCAAGCATTGCTCGACAAAATTCTCAAAAACGTCCATCAAGCCCACAATGACGGTAAAACCCCGGTCATTTACACCAGTCGCGAAGAACTGGTTTTTAATGACGTCCAAACTCGCTTAGCATTTGGGGCAGCCGTGTCTTCTTTATTAATGGATGTGGTGCGCGGTTTGCCAAAAGATATTGGCTTTTTAATTAGCAAAGGCGGCATTACTTCTAATGATGTTTTGAGTACCGGTTTGGCCTTGACCACCGCCCGCTTACTCGGTCAAGTGTTAGCCGGTTGCTCCATCGTCCGCACTCCCGCCGAACATCCTCAATTTCCCAATTTACCCGTGGTTCTCTTTCCCGGCAATGTGGGCGATGTGAATGGTTTAGTTACCGTTTATCACCGCCTCAGCCACCAAAGTTAACGCTTTTTTATTCCGAGTCTACCGCATTTTCCTTCCCCGAACATGCGGTAGACTCACTCACTGATTAATTATGGCGGATAATTCATTCAAAATCGCCGCTTCTTTCTCTGTGCTTTCTAACCATTATGAATCACCCGCTCGATAGTCGCGCTGCTGAGCAATCCGAGAAGGCAGCACATCTGCATCGACAGGCAAAACTGAATTGCGATCGCGCAGAATTGACCACCGCGATCGCCCTGTGCCAGCAAGCCATCAAACTGCAACCCCATTGTCCAATATATTACCACACTTTAGGCCAAATTTTCCACAGTTTAGATAAAATTTTCCCCGCACTTCGCTGTTACGATAAAGCCCGCAACCTGCAACCGGAATTAATTCCCGCCACTGCCTACTTTACCCTCGGCAATGCCCTGGCACAACGAGAGCAGTTTGATGGGGCGATTCAGTGCTACCAAACTGCCTTGCAAATTAATCCCAATTATCCTGAAGTGTATCTTAATTTGGGCGTTATCCGGCGAAAGCAGGGAAACATTTATGCGGCGGTGACATGCTATCGGCAAGCGATCGCCCTCAATCCGCACTTCGCCCTAGCCTATTTTAGTTTGGGCAATGCCCTGATGCAACAAAAACAATTGGATGGGGCGATCGCTGCCTACATCGAAACCCTATTCATTCAACCGCAATTCGAGGACGCTTACCTCCAATTATGCTACCTTTTTTTCCAAAAAGGCAGCACAGAATCCGCCCTAGCTTGCGCCCTCCACATTCTTCCCTTTGAGGAGATTAACGCATTTTATTCCGGGCCGTTACTCCCCCTGAAACTTACCTCTTACACCCATCCTTCTCCGGCGATCGAAGTTGTCCCGATTCAGCCTAAATTTTATTATTATCTTTCTGCGCCAAAAACCTTCGAGAACTCTATTCATCGGTATTTTAAGTGGGAAGCATATCTCAACCCAGAAACCTTTGTAGCAATTCTTAACAACGGACGCGCTTGGGGAGATGCCCACAACACGGCTATTTTTACAGCGGATGGTGGCTGTTTGGACGAAGTTTCTCAAGGGAGTGCAGAAGCGATCGCCGTTTCTCCCAAGTTACCCCCGCCCACACAAATCGATGGAACTGTTGCCTTTTTAACCGTGCGCGGCGGTCGAACCTATTATCATTGGCAAGCAGATTTGCTCCCGCGCATTGAATTACTGCGTCAGAGCAATATCGACTTCGCTGCCATCGACTTTTTTGCCGTCAACAGTTGCGATTTGCCCTTCCAGCAAGACAGTTTGCAGTTGCTCGGTATTCCCCCAGAAAAGATTATAGAAAGCACCAAACTACCTCACATAAAAGCCAAGAAATTGCTGGTACCTTCCTTGCCCGGTCAAGTGGGTTTAATTGCCAAGTGGAGTAGCGAATTTCTCCGAGAAACCTTTCTCCCGCAAAAAGCCACGCCCAAATTAGACCAACCGCGCCGACTCTATATCACTCGCCAAACGGCCAGCTATCGACAGGTGGTGAATGAAGAAGAAGTGGTGCAGTTTTTAAGTCAGTATGGATTTGTCAAAATCTCCCTCGAATCGCTTTCGTTTGCGGAACAAATTGGCTTGTTTGCTGTGGCGGATGCGATTGTTGCGCCCCATGGGGCGGGACTGACGAATGCAGTGTATTGCCAAGCGGGTACGAAAATTATAGAAATATTTTCGCCCACTGGGATTTCGATTAATTATTGGTTGCTCGCCAATGTAGTTGGGTTAGAGTATTATTATTTATTGGGAGGCGATTTGGAGGCGTATTACTCGCGCTCTGAGGAAAGGCGACGCTACTACACTCATCCGCTTTACGAAGATATTTGGGTGGATATTTCGGCGTTGGGCAAGTTAATGAAGTGGGCCGAGATGGGATAAGGGAATGACACAGCCGGGAAAGTTTTTCGGGGGAAAGGGAGAAAGATGGCAGGGAAAATGGGGGAGTGGAGGCGATCGCCCCCGCCAGAGAGGGGGCGAAGCAGGAACCACCGCCCAAGATCCCTCCCCAAAAATGCTATAAGTGGAATTTTCAGATGCTAATATCCTAGGGGGAGAACAATGAAGTAAAATCCTTATCTGGGATTACAATAGGACATTTAGCGCCATGACTTCCGATACCTCAGTGTCTTCCACCGATTCCACTGTTTCCGAAAACCGCGAATCCGAAAACCGCGAAGACGATTCCACTGTTTCCGAAAACCGCGAAGAGGCTGCCGAAACTGCCACAGAAGAAACTGATGTGGTGAAGCAAGCGGAAGCGACACCCACCTGGCAAGTCCGGTTTAAAACCGATAATAGGGGACAACTGCTGCTGGTGTTGCCACCGGAAAACCACACTCAGAAGGAAGAGAATAAACAATCTGCAACGGAGTGGAAAGAGATTTGGCAACAGCTAAAGCATCGGCTCAATGCCGGCGATCGCTTTTGGCAACCCCACTCGGCGGTTAACCTGCTGGCGCAAGATCGGTTGTTGGACGTGCGACAATTGCAGGCGATCGCCGAAGCGCTCAAAGAGGTCAAACTCGAGATGCGCCGCATCTACACCAGTCGCCGACAAACCGCCGTTGCTGCTGTAACTGCAGGCTACTCCGTGGAACAACGGGCCACCCTCGACGCCTTCAATCCCGCCGCCCATGCCCCCACCGCCAAATCCCTCGCCGATCCGCTCTATCTGGAAACCACGTTGCGATCGGGGGTCGAAATTCGCCACGCCGGTAACGTGATCGTCATCGGCGATGTCAACCCGGGGGGAACCATTATTGCCGACGGCGATATCCTCGTCTGGGGGCGTTTAAGAGGCATTGCTCAAGCCGGTGTCAGCGGCAACGCTCGCTGTATCATCATGGCATTGCAGATGGAACCGACCCAAATTCGGATTGCCGACTTCGTGGCCAGAGCACCAGAAGCCCCACCCGAGTTTTATCCCGAAGTGGCTTACGTTTCCCCCGAAGGGATCCGCATTTCCCGCGCCAGCGATTTTTCCAAGACCCAAGCCCTCTCGCAATTTAGCTAAGTTGTGGTTAATGATTCGCATGGCTTACCCTCATCATGCTAAAGTAAATGCGCTAAACTCGATCCAGCCATTCTCGTGCCACGGCACCACCGTTGAACCCTAAACAAAACTCAACCGCTAAAAGGTCAATTTCCCCTCATCCCTGTGGGGAATTGAAACCTTCAAACCAAGGCACGAGAACCGCGAATCGGTCCGCCAGCAGTTAGAAAAGTGAGTCATCCTGTTACATGAGTCGCATTATTGTCATCACGTCGGGTAAAGGAGGGGTGGGTAAAACCACCACTACAGCCAATATTGGAATGGCTTTGGCAAAACGGGGTCATACTGTTGCTGTCGTGGATGCCGATTTCGGTCTGCGAAATCTAGACTTACTTCTGGGATTGGAAAACCGGATCGTCTACACGGCAGTGGAAGTCATTGCGGGTCACTGTCGCCTCGAACAAGCGTTAGTTAAAGATAAACGACAGCCCCAACTTGCCCTGCTGCCTGCGGCACAAAATCGCATGAAAGATGCGGTAACGCCCGCACAGATGAAGCAGATCGTTAGCGAATTAGTCGATAAATTTGATTTTATTCTCGTAGACTGTCCCGCCGGCATTGAAATGGGCTTTCAAAATGCCATTGCTGCCGCTGAGGAAGCGATTATCGTCACCACCCCCGAAATCGCCGCCGTCCGCGATGCAGACCGGGTGGTGGGCTTGTTAGAGGCTCACGATGTCAAGAAAATTAACCTGGTGGTTAACCGCCTCAAACCGGCAATGGTGGAATCGAATGATATGATGTCGGTCGAGGACGTGCAAGAAATTCTGGCCATTAACCTGCTGGGCATTATTCCCGATGACGAGCGCGTGATTGTTTCTACCAATCGCGGGGAACCGTTGGTATTATCGGATAATCTCTCGATGGCGGGGGTCGCTTTTGATAATATCGCTCGCCGCTTGGAAGGAGAAAAAGTTGATTTTCTCGATCTGCGCGTTCCTCAAGAAAACTTCTTTACGTGGCTACGCAAAAAATTATCGGCTAAGATCGTTTAAGGCTCTACCACCCCCCAAGCACCATGATTAGCGAACTCATCGAAAGACTTTTCCCGAAAAGCAGCGACGACAACAGTCGTGAGGAAGTCAAACGTCGCCTGAAACTGGTGCTGGCTCACGATCGCAGTGACCTCAACCCAGAAACCGTGGAAGCGATGCGCCAAGAAATCCTCCAAGTGGTCTCTCGCTATGTCGAACTCGATATCGAAGGATTGGAAATTTCCCTGGAAAACAACCAACGCGCTACTGCGTTAATTGCTAACCTGCCTATCCGACGCATCAAAGAAGAAAATCCCGCGTCTTCTAGTTCGTGACCCTCAGCACCGTTCGACCTCTCGTGCTTATGCCCCCTTTGCTCTTATAGCTCCCTTCTGGTAACCCTCACTCCTCAATGCTGGCCTCTCTCCGAGACCAGTGAATTTGTCATGTCTATGGGGGAAATATTCTCGTTTATCTGAATTGCTGCATTGATTTAAACTGGATAAGTCTTGGAATTGAAAAGGGTTTAGTGCCGATAAAAATTGCATTTTATTGGTAATTTATTGTGCTGGCCGACAAACCTCGCTTCGACCTCCATCGGATTTAGCACTTGATGCAGGCACCCACGCGGCGATCTCTAAGGGGGTCAATGATTGCGCCTCCTACAGGGTCAAGAGGCGATCGCTTCACTCATTTTCTCTCTTTTTTCGCCAAAAAATTCACAAAACTTTATCCGTTTTCTCCTGATAGTTGGAGCGAACGCTGTAGCATTATTTTTCTTTTCTAATTCTAACATTGATGGAAAAAAATAACCAAGTTTACCGCGCACAATTCGGTTGTTTTGAACTTGTGTTACCCTTGAATCCAACGGATAATTTTGCGCCCAAAAGTTCCGAAAATATGTTGGAATTTTCTGCTCAAACATTTTATTTTATCCCCGCCGCTGCAAGTTCCTTTGCCGAGTCGCGCACCGGTTGCTGTGAATTGTCCTTGGTTATTCGTCCAATGAGGATGGGTGTGGGCGATCGCTCTTGGCTCATCTGTGCTTGGCGAGCAATCGCTCAGTTGTTTGAAACCTACATCAGCCGAGGGATAATTTTTGGGCTTCAGAAAGGTGATGGTTTGAGATACAATAAATGTGGGGTATAACCCAGTAAGTGTTTCCCCCTGATTGAAGAGTAGCGCAAGGGTGTGTCAGCAAGTCTCCCAATTTTTTGTGAAATACAACCCCTGCATCTGATGCTTCCACTTTTGCTCTCGAGCTGGCTACTGATTGGCTTGGGGGTTGAGGAACCTACTCTGGAGCCGTGCTGGTCAAATTGGCATCAATCCGATCCAGCGTTCTCGTCCCAATCCCCTAGCATCGCAGACCCTCCTCATTTTCCTCATCATCGCGGTAGCAGTAGAATACGCGATTAAAATGGAGTGGTGGGTCGGTATTTCTATTTCTAGAACTCTCCCAACTGCGGAATGCAAGGTGTTGAGAGCGGTAGAAACCAAGGCGACGCCTCCGCCACAGCATTGCCGATGGTACACCTGAACGCCTCAGCTCTCTTGTCTCCCGAGAGATTCTTCCGCCAGAGTTTCAAATCCTCGCTCATCCCACAGGCGGCACATTTCTTGCTGAAGTATTAAAATTTCTGGAAATCGCCAAAAATACGGCTACACTAAAGTTTGATTCTTGCCGTAGATGGCTTCCCTAGGAACTAGCAACCGGATTGCATTTCCGAATTTTCGTTCCTCCCAGGGCCGAGGCATTTGTTGCTGAATTATTAAAATTTCCGGTAATTGCCAAAAATGCGGTTACACTCGAGTTAAAGTCGATGATTCGATTGTCGCAGGATGTTTTTCAGGAGTATCTATGAACGGAATTTCCTACGCTACCACCACAGCGATCGCCACCAGTGTTGCCCTTTCTTTGGTCAGCGCGCCGGCAATGGCGTTTACCATCACCCAAAATAATAGCACCCAAGATTTGCTCGACGCTCTGCTCGGAGATACCACGGGACTGAGTAATTTTTCTATCTCAACCACCGGTGACGCCAATGCATTTGGCTTGTTTAACGATGACCCCTTCGACTTGGGTTCCGGTATCGTCCTCAGTACGGGAAATGCGATCGTTCTAGCGGGTCAAAACGCCGAAGATGGTGGAATTATCGCCGATTTTTCCACTGTCCCCAACGATCTCAGCACCGATTTCGGTACAGAAGGCGCAGAAGATGACGCCATTTCTCTATCAATTAGTTTTGATGCGGATACCTCAGTAGACAAACTCTTCTTTGAATATGTGTTTGGCTCGGAAGAGTTTGTCGAGTTTGGTGGTTCCACATTTAACGATTCATTTGAACTGCTCTTGAATGGAGAAAATCTCGCCACCCTCACTGATGGACAATCCGTCACAATTAACCATCTCGTGCCCGATCCAGAAGGTTCCTATCACCCCGATTTCATTTCTAACCCCACGGGAAGCACTACAATGACAAAACTCGATGGGTACACAAAACCGCTGACTTTTGAGGGGCTGGTCAACCAAAATGCGACCAATACCCTGACCATAAATATCAAAGATGTGGGCGATGGCTACCTGGATTCGGCTGTGTTTCTCAAAGGCGGATCTCTCGGAACCCAGCTTCCCCCAAATGCGGAGCGAGTTCCGGAACCGGGAGTTTTGTTTGGCTTAGCGATGGTGACGGGTATGACGTTGCTCAAAAAGTTCAAACCCCAACTGTGACGCAATCGGGTTGGTTGGGGCTGGTATTGAATTGACCCTTTAACCAGACAGAGCGAACTGCACCAGCGATCGCCTGCACGAGTCATCCCCAGATTGACATCCAACTCCTTTTGCAGGTTTCAAACAGTGTTCTTCGAGGCTGATTTGGCGACGATCGCCTGTGGTGGCTGCACCTTTTACCAGTGGTTCTCTCCTTCCCCATCGCGTCATCCCTCCTCACCCGAGCATTTTGCCCCACAAAGCTACTCCAGAAGTCGCCATTTCTCTCTAAAACCGCGATCGCCACCCCCCAGAGTCTCTCCCCCTCATCCTCCAACCCCTAGGCGATCGCCCCATCCAACTCCCCCATTTTCTATCAAAGCTGGCGGATCCAAGCTGCCAGCTTGGCTAAATATTACAGATTGTGAATAATTAATCAGCAACTTGCAGAAAACAGGGAGGGCGATCGGCCAATAGCAACAGGCAGATGGCCCCGAGAAAAAAACGAGCGATCGCGCTCGATGCGATTGAGAATTGTACGGCGATCCCGATTGATGATACCCTAAAGGGTGGCAATTTTAGCTGGCTCGGAGGTCAGCCAGTCGCTGTACCGGAGGTCAGCGTCGGGATAAAAACCGAGCGAGTAGTGTTAAAATTGCTTTCGCTTTCGCAGGGTTGACTTTCCCCCGATACGGTAGGGCTTCTACCGACAACCGGAGCTGACCGGTAGGCATCTGCCGCAAGTCCGCAGTTTCCAACGTTGAAATAGAAGGCCCTAAAAAAAGCAAGCCTCCTGAATGGAGAAGCAGATTTTTAAAGTGGGGGTGGGCGTCTCCTCACTATAATAACTCGAACCCGGTAGCCAGTGGTAAAACACTTCCGGTGGGAGAAGCCCGCACCGTATGCTTGCATCGGTGTGAGGAGTACGTCACTGCGAAGTCAGATTGTCAGAGCGGATCCGATATAGCTGAATTATCAAGAAAGACGCAAGCATGGTAGCCACCGCAGAAAAAACAAACGTAGGATACATTACCCAAATTATTGGACCGGTTGTAGACGCTAAATTTCCGGCAGGCCAAATGCCGCAGATCTACAACGCTTTGACCATTAAAGGGCAAAACGAAGCCGGACAAGAAATTTCCGTCACCTGTGAAGTGCAGCAGCTACTTGGGGACAACCAAGTGCGCGCCGTTGCCATGAGCGGGACCGACGGATTAGTGCGCGGTATGGAAGTGGTAGACCAGGGGCAGCCGATCAGCGTCCCCGTGGGCCAAATGACCCTAGGCCGAATTTTTAACGTGATTGGCGAACCCGTAGACAACCTTGGGCCAGTCAACGCCGAACAAAGATCGGCCATCCACCGGGCAGCCCCGACCTTAACCGAATTAGAAACCAAGCCCTCGATTCAAGAAACCGGCATCAAAGTCATCGACTTGCTAGCTCCCTATCGACGGGGCGGAAAAGTCGGATTGTTCGGTGGTGCTGGTGTGGGTAAAACCGTCATCATCCAAGAGCTGATCAACAACATTGCCAAAGCACACGGTGGGGTATCCGTGTTTGGTGGTGTGGGCGAACGCACCCGCGAAGGGAATGACCTTTACAACGAATTTATCGAATCCAAGGTCATTAACGCCGAAAACCTCAGCGAATCGAAAGTGGCCCTGGTGTACGGTCAGATGAACGAACCCCCGGGTGCGCGGATGCGCGTTGGGTTGTCGGCGCTGACGATGGCGGAATACTTCCGCGACGTGAACAAGCAAGACGTGCTGTTGTTTATCGACAACATCTTCCGCTTCGTGCAGGCGGGGTCTGAAGTATCCGCCCTGCTGGGTCGGATGCCTTCTGCTGTGGGATATCAGCCCACCTTGGCTACGGAAATGGGCGAACTGCAAGAGCGGATCACCTCCACCACCGAAGGGTCGATTACCTCGATTCAAGCGGTGTACGTACCCGCAGACGACTTGACCGACCCGGCACCGGCCACCACCTTCGCTCACCTGGACGCCACCACGGTGTTGTCCCGGGCGTTAGCATCCAAAGGGATTTATCCGGCAGTGGATCCCCTGGGTTCCACCTCCACGATGCTGCAGCCCAACGTGGTGGGTGAGGAACACTACAACACCGCGCGGGAAGTGCAAGCCACCTTGCAGCGCTATAAGGAACTGCAAGACATCATTGCGATTTTGGGCTTGGATGAATTGTCCGAAGACGATCGCCTGACTGTGGCGCGCGCCCGGAAGATCGAGCGGTTCTTGTCTCAGCCGTTCTTCGTGGCAGAAGTGTTTACCGGTGCGCCTGGTAAGTACGTGAAGCTGGAAGATACGATTAAAGGCTTCCAGATGATTCTGTCTGGCAAACTTGACGACCTGCCCGAACAAGCTTTCTATTTGGTGGGCGATATAGATGAAGCGATCGCCAAAGCTGAAAAACTGAAAGGCTAATTGCTCAATCGTGCGATCGCTCCTGAGTTTGGTTCGCCACTCCGAAGCGATCGCACCCCCAAGCAAGTAACGATTTACAAAAGTAGCGACAACTTTAGGATTTTCTCTTAAAGGAGTTGGTAGAGGCACTTTGATAATGCCTTTAAGAGTTCAGT
>NZ_JAYFEQ010000229.1:0-2250 GCF_055795085.1 Phormidium sp. CCY1219
TTCCGCGAAGGGGATGGCAGTGATGTGGTTTCTGACTTTACCCTAGGGGAAGATTGGTTGGGGTTGGCGGAGGGAATAGACTTCAACGAATTAACCATTACGGGAAATAATAATAGTGCGGTCATCAATAAAGATGGTAAAAATTTAGCTACCCTTACTGGAATTAATTTTGAGTTAATTACTGAATCCACATTTATGGTTATGTAAAACACAAAAGAACAAAGTGTTTATTGCTCCAAGGGTGAATCTACCGACAACTTACTTGGAGTTTTGAGAATGAAAAGTATAATTCAATATTTCGCACCGATTAGTAATGGACAAAATAATGTAACGCGATCGCTGGTTTTTATTGATTCGCAGCTTCAAGACTATGAAACTCTGGTGGCTGGAGTAAAAGAAGACATAGAGGTGGCGGTCATTGACGGCGATCGCGATGGCATCGAACAAATTTCCACCCAGCTTTCTACCTATGCAAAGCAGTTTGGAAAACTCGACGCTATTCACATTATTTCTCATGGCAGTTCCGGTTGTCTGCAATTAGGAAATAGCTCTCTAAATTTAGAGACTTTACCCCACTACAAAGCGATTGTGCAGCAGTGGCGAACTGCACTCAGTCAAACGGCAGAAATTTTACTCTATGGTTGCCAAGTTGCCGCAGAATTAGGAACAGAGTTTATCGAGAAACTCGCTACACTAACTCAGGCGAAAATTGCTGCCTCAGAGAATTTAATTGGCAGTGCGGAGAAAGGTGGAAACTGGAAGTTAAACTTTACCACCGGAGAAATTAAAACTCCGTTAGCCTTGAACTCGGAAGTGATGGAAAAATACGCCGGCGTATTTGCCACCCTCACAGTAACGAATGCGAATGATAGTGGTGCCGGTTCGTTGCGGAATGCGATTTCAACCGCACAACCCGGAGATACTATTGCATTTGACAGTAGTTTAGCCAATCAAACCATTACCCTCACCAGCGGTCAACTGCTGGTTGACAAAGACTTAACCATTGATGGTGCCAATGCGGCTGGATTAACGATTAGTGGGAATAATGCTTCGCGCATTATCGACTTTACCAGAGATGCCAGCTTCAATCCTACCAGTTTGACGGTCAGGAATCTAACCCTTGCGAATGGTAAAACCACCGCCGGAGATGAAGAAGGTGCCGGGGCGGGAATTAGAACGGGGAATGGAACTACCTTAACGGTAGAAAATACCACCTTCAGAAATAACGATGCGACCTATGGTGGCGGTGGGATTTTTGGGGGATTTCAAAGTACCACCACAGTGATAAATTCCACCTTTGATGGCAATATTGGGACGGCAGGTCAGCAAGAACGAGGTGGGGGTGCGATATCCATTAAAAGTGAAAGCAACTTAACCGTTCGCGGTAGTGAATTCACCAACAACAAAGGGGTAAACGGTGGAGCAATTAACAGTCTATTTACCGTGTTAACGGTAGAAGATTCCACCTTTATTAATAACGAAGCGATTACCCCCAGTTCTAAAACCCAATTTTATGGTTTGGGTGGAGCGATTTTAACCGATGGAGCTACAGATCTGAGTAAGCCGGATTCCGGAACAATTTTAGTTCGCAACAGTCGCTTTGAAGGCAATCGGGCATTAGATGGTGGCGGTGCCAATCTTTATTCTTATCCTGATGACAAAGTAGTTGTTGAAGATAGTTTGTTTATCCGGAATGAGGCATTAGAAACACCTGCCGGGGGCGGAAGTGGAGGAGGATTGCGCCACGATAATAGTGAGTTTACCCTCTCGGGAACCAGTTTCGTCGATAATGTCGCTCACAAGCAGGGAGGAGGCTTGTGGGTGGATAAAGTTTCTCCCACCACCATTAGCAACAGTACGTTTTCAGGTAATAAAGCAGAAGATCCAGACGATCCGACTCGGGGTTTAGGTGGGGGAATATTTATACAATCTCCCAGCACTTTGGTCAACCTAACCGTCACCGAAAATTCTGCGGGCGGTTCCGCCGGCGCACTGTTTGCCGGACAACAGCAAAACATTACCGTTGCGAATTCTGTTTTTGCGAACAATACGGTAGGAAATGCTGCAAATAGCAAGCGGAATACCAATATCGAGTTGACTGATGGTGGAAACAATCTACAATTTCCCGATAAAAATTCCCCGGATCCAGGGGATGTAAATGTCACCGCCAGTATCGCGATCGCCGACCCGAAACTCGGTGCCCTACAAGAAATAAACGGTAGACTGGTACATCCTTTACTCCCCGGAAGT